>CAMBAL010000001.1 GCA_945864225.1 uncultured Blautia sp.
AGATCTAGTACGGTCTCGTGGGCTCGGAGATGTGTATAAGAGACAGGTAGATAAAGAATGACAGATGACTGCTTTATATGTCCGATTTGTTATGCAGGAAAGTATTGATTTTATATGGAATGAAGAGAACAGGTGATCAAAGGGGGTGGACAGATGGCTTCCAGGAAAAAACTCCCCATTGGAATTGAAGATTTCGGGGATTTTGCAGCCGATCATTTTTATTATGTGGATAAAACAAGTCTAATCAGGGATTTGATTCAAAATGGCGGCAAAGTGAATCTGATTACACGTCCGAGACGATTTGGGAAATCTCTGAATATGAGTATGCTGAAGTATTTTTTTGAGATCGGATGTGATAAAGAACTGTTCGAGGGGCTTCAGATTGCGGAAGAAAAAGAATTATGTAAATTGTATATGGGACAGTTTCCGGTGATTTCTATCACTCTCAAAGGAGTGGAAGGTCTTAATTTTGCGTCTGCAGCAGATGCTATGCGAAATGTGATTGGAACGGAAGCAGACAGGTTTGCATTTTTGAGAAACAGCAATCAGCTGTCAGAGAATGAAAAGGAAAAGTATCGCGGGCTGACAGATATGAGTAAAGGCTGTTATACGATGAATGATACGTTGCTGTTGACCAGCCTGCAGACACTTTCCATGCTTCTGTACAGACATTTTGGCAGGAAAGTTATTCTTCTGATTGACGAGTATGATGTACCATTGGATAAGGCATTTCAGTATGGATACTATGAGGAAATGACTGCTTTGGTGCGTAGTCTGCTTGGAAATGGACTGAAAACGAATGAATATCTGCAGTTTGCAGTTTTGACCGGATGCCTTCGCATCAGTAAAGAAAGTATTTTTACAGGGCTGAATAATCTGAATGTCATGTCCGTTGCGGATGAGTATTTTGAGGAATATTTTGGCTTTACGGATGAAGAAGTGAAAGAACTTTTGTCCTGTTACAATCTGGAATTTGCATATAAAACCATGAAACAATGGTATGATGGTTATTGTTTTGGCAACAGATACATTTACTGTCCATGGGATGTAATGAAATATTGTCAGGCACTTTTAAAAAACAGAAATGCCATGCCGGGAAACTACTGGACAAATACCAGCGGAAATGCTATGGTACGCCGCTTTATTGACAAGGCAAATCAGCAGACAAGAAACGAGATTGAACAGCTGATTGCAGGACAATCCATTACAAAAGTGATAAACATGGAACTGACGTATAATGAACTGGATACCACGATTGATAATTTGTGGAGTGTATTGTATATGACAGGCTATTTGACAAAACAGGGAAGTATGGAAAATAATACTCTCAGACTGGCGATTCCTAACCGGGAAATCCGTGAATTGTTTATTTTACAGATTCGTGAATGGTTCAGGGATACGACTCATTCTGATGCATTACGGATAAAAAAGTTTTGTACAGCTTTTCCGGAGAACAATGCAGAATTAATTGAGGAGATGCTGAATTATTATTTATGGAAATCAATCAGTATCCGTGATACGGCAGTACAAAAAGATAAGAAAGAAAATTTTTATCATGGTCTGCTTCTTGGTCTTTTGCAATATGAAGAAAGCTGGTTGGTTAAATCCAATGCAGAATCAGGAGAAGGATATAGTGATATATTGATTGAGACCCAGGAACGGATCGGCGTTGTTATAGAAGTAAAATATCCAGAAGATGGAAATCTTGAGACTGGATGCCTCGCTGCTCTGGAGCAGATAGAGCAAAAGGGTTATGCAGCGCGTCTTGAAGAGGATGGCATGAAGCAAATTGTAAAATATGGGATTGCCTTTTATAAAAAGAACTGCCAGGTGATGGCAGCAGAGTAAAGAGGAATGAAACGGAAATGTTTGCTGTTGAGAATTTTTATAATATCAATGCTATCTTACATCGTCAAGGAAATAACGAATATATTTGGCTTGCCCATTTTCCGATGTAATATGATTTTTGATTGCGGAAACAGCGGAAAAAATATATAATATGTAGTAACAAATGGGAAAAATATAGAAAGAAAATCAGGGAGGTTTCTTATGGGTATTACAGAAGCAAAAACAGCGATTTTAAGCAATCGCA
This sequence comes from uncultured Blautia sp., assembly GCA_945864225.1. GTDB lineage: Bacteria > Bacillota > Clostridia > Lachnospirales > Lachnospiraceae > Blautia_A. Next base: position 2,093 of record CAMBAL010000001.1, read on the forward strand.
CAGCGCTTGGAATCGAGTTCGGTTCCACAAGAATCAAGGCCGTACTGGTAGACGACAGTAACCAGCCGATCGCATCCGGTGCATATGACTGGGAGAACAGTTATGTAGATGGTATCTGGACATACAGTCTGGAGGAAATCTGGAAAGGCCTTCAGGGCAGCTATCAGTCCATGGCACAGGATGTAAAAGAGAAATACGGTGTAGAACTGGAGAGCGTAGGGGCTCTGGGAATCAGCGCCATGATGCATGGCTATATGCCGTTCAATAAAGAAGGGGAGCTGATGGTTCCTTTCCGTACATGGAGAAATAATATCACAGGAGAAGCTTCCGAGAAGCTGATGGATCTGTTCCAGTACAATATTCCGCAGAGATGGAGCATCGCTCATCTTTATCAGGCAATCCTGAACAAAGAGCCGCATGTCAAAGACATTGATTATATCACTACACTGGAAGCTTACATTCACTGGAAGCTGACCGGAAGAAGAGTTCTGGGAATCGGTGATGCTGCCGGCATGTTCCCGATTGATATTGCAAAGAAGGACTATAATGAGGAAATGGTGCAGAAATTTGATGCACTGGTTGCTCCGGAAGGATTTTCCTGGAAACTGCGCGACATTATGCCGCAGGTACTGGTTGCAGGACAGGATGCGGGAACGCTGACAGAAGAAGGCGCGAAGCTTCTGGATGTTTCAGGCAAATTAAAAGCCGGTATTCCAATGTGCCCGCCGGAAGGTGACGCAGGAACCGGTATGGTAGCCACCAACAGTGTCAAACAGCGTACCGGAAATGTGTCTGCAGGTACTTCTGTATTTGCGATGATCGTTCTGGAAAAGGAACTGTCCAGACCGTATAAAGAAATTGATATGGTAACGACTCCGTCCGGAGATCTGGTAGCTATGGCGCATTCCAATAACTGTACTTCCGATCTGAATGCCTGGGTTGGTATTTTCCGGGAATTTGCAGAAGCTATGGGTATGGAAGTGGATATGAATAAGCTGTTTGGTACCCTTTACCGCAAAGCAATGGAAGGAGATGCTGACTGCGGCGGTCTTCTTTCCTACTGCTATTTCTCAGGCGAGCATATGACAGGATTTGAAGAGGGACGTCCTCTGTTCGCGCGTTCTCCGGAGAGCAAATTTACTCTTGCCAACTTTATGAGAACCAACCTTTACACCTGTCTTGGAGCAATGCGTGTAGGTCTGAATATCCTTCTGGAACAGGAACACGTAAAAATTGACAAGCTTCTTGGTCACGGCGGCCTGTTCAAGACGGAGGGCGTAGGCCAGCAGATTCTGGCAGATGCAGTAAATGCACCTGTTTCCGTAATGTCTACCGCAGGCGAAGGAGGCGCATGGGGAATTGCGCTTCTGGCTTCCTATCTGATCAACAAAGAAGAAGGAGAGACCCTCGGACATTTCCTGGACGAAAAAGTATTCGCGGGCAATGAGGGAAGTACTCTTGAACCGAATCCGGAAGGTGTGGAAGGATATAATCGGTTTATGGAACGTTACATGAAGGGAATTTCAATTGAGCGTGCAGCGGTGGATTCCGGAATCTGGTAAATATAAATAATATTCTATTCATATGCGGTCTTCTCTGACTATAGGGAGGCCGCATTTTTTATATTAAGGGAAAGTACTTCGCATTTTCCTGTAATATAAAAAATGATCTCTGATTAGGATCCTTTCTCAGATCAAAGGAAAGCATTCCCTTAAATTGGTAATTTATCCAATAAATTGTCATTGATTTGACGATTTTGGGAGTTTATGATTACAGTTACATATGAGTTGTTGTAATATTGCCGAATTTCATAGTATTACGGAAAGTATTTTGACGGAAAGTATAGACTCTGGTGGTACAGCAAATAATATGTTACCAGGGCGTGTTTGAAAAAAGGAAATCAATTACAATATTCTCTGTGCCATTGATGAAAAGAGAAATGAATCGTTAATGGGAAAGGAGTCAATCATGAAAGAGAAGAACAGCGGACAGATTTTTGCTGCTGCCCAGCAGATCGGCAAATCTCTGTTTCTTCCGATCGCGGTGCTTCCCTTTGCGGGAATTCTGCTCGGAATCGGAAGCTCCTTTACAAATGAAACTACGATCGCTACCTATGGGCTGTCAGGTATCCTGCATCAGGGAACTGCATTGTATGGATTTATGCTGATGCTTGCGAATGCGGGAAATGCGATTTTTGGAAATCTTGCATTAATTTTTGCCCTTGCGGTTGCCATGGGTATGGCAAAAAAGGAAAAGGGTGTTGCAGTCATGTCCGCAGGTATTTTTTACATTGTTATGCTTGTGACGATCAATTCTCTTCTGGTTTTGGACAGATCCATTGTGGATGGTGTTGTTTCAGAAACTGTGAAAGAAGGGGCAATTACATCCATGCTGGGTATCCAGACCCTTCAGATGGGAGTGTTCGGCGGTATTATTGCCGGTTTGGCGGCAGCAATGCTCTGCAACCGTTTTTATAAGATCCAGCTTCCGACGGCACTGTCGTTTTTTGCAGGGACACGTTTTGTTCCGATCGCAAGTATGGCATGCGCGATTCTGACAGGTGCGTTCCTGTATGTGGTATGGCCGGTTATTCAGAATGGAATCTTTGCACTGGGGGCGCTTGTTCAGGCTTCGGGATACTTCGGAACATTTGTATATGGGTGTATTGAGAGAGCGCTGATTCCGTTTGGCCTTCACCATATTTTTTATCTGCCGTTCTGGCATACCGGTGTGGGTGGTACTGTACTGATTGACGGGGCGACTGTAATGGGAGCACAGAATATTTTCTTTGCTGAACTGGCATCACCGAATACAATAAAATTTTCCATTGATGCGTGTCGTTTCCTGACAGGAAAATATCCGTTCATGATGGGCGGTCTTCCGGGCGCAGCTCTTGCCATGTATGCAACAGCAAAACCGGAGAAGAAAAAAGAAGTTGGATCTCTGCTGTTTTCTGTAGGACTGACTTCTTTCCTGACAGGTATTACGGAACCGATAGAATTTACATTCCTGTTCCTGGCTCCTGCTCTTTTCGGTGTACATGTGGTACTGGCCGGTCTGGCTTTTATGACATGTCATATACTTGGAATTTGTGTGGGAACGACTTTTTCAGATGGTCTGATCGACCTGATCCTGTATGGAGTCCTTCCCGGACAGGCCAAATCCAACTGGATGATGCTGATTCCGGTTCTGCTGGTTTATTTTGTACTTTATTTCATTATTTTCCGGTTCTTTATCGTGAAATGGGATCTGAAAACTCCGGGACGTGAAGCGGAAGGCGAAACCGCACATCTTGTTTCCAAAGACGAATACAGAAAAGCAACCGGAGTGGGTATAGCAGGAGGAAAAACATCAGATACTAAATTTGATGAGAAGTCTGCAGCGATTCTGAAAGGTGTCGGCGGAACTGCAAATCTGGTTGATATTGACTGCTGTGCTACGAGACTTCGTCTGACACTGGTGGACAGCAAGAAGGTGAACCAGGCGATTTTGAAATCGACAGGTGCGTCCGGTGTTGTGGTCAAAGGCGCAGGTATTCAGGTGATTTACGGACCTTCCGTGACAATTGTAAAGTCCAATTTTGAAGAATTTGTGGATCAGGTTCGTTCCGGGACGATTCCGGAAGCGTCCTTTATGGATGCGGAAGAGGCTCCGGAAACAGAAGGTCCGGAAACAGAAGGTCCGGCAGCAGAAACCCGGACAAATTCAGATGCTCCGGCAGCGGGTGAAGACATGAAGAGTTCCGTTCTCGGCGCACATATGAATGGCATGGTTGTTCCGCTCGGTGAAGTGCAGGATGAGGCATTTGCTTCCGGCGCACTTGGGGATGGAGTGGCGATAGAACCGTCAGAAGGAAAGCTGTTTGCTCCGGCAGATGGTGTGATCGAGACAGTGTTTGACACGAAACATGCCGTTGGCATGACGACAGATGACGGAACAGAACTGCTTCTTCATATTGGCATTGATACAGTGAAGCTTGGCGGGAAACACTTTGAAACTCATATCAGTCCCAAGCAGCGGGTGAAAAAGGGTGACCTGCTGGTAAGCTTTGATATGGATGCAATCAAGACTGAGGGATATCCCTGCATAACACCGATGATCGTCTGCAATACAGATGATTATCAAGCGGTGGAAGCCATTGCTGATGGAGAAATCAAAGCCGGTCAGGATGTACTTTCTGTACATTAAGTTAAAAACTATTTATTATAGAAAATAATGGCAAAAAATAGTAAAATATCAGGAGGAAACAATCATGAAATCATTTGAGTACACAATTACAGACGAAGTGGGTATCCACGCAAGACCGGCAGGACTTCTTGTGAAAGAAGTAAAAAAATACGACTCTGTTATTAACGTGACAAAAGATGGAAAGAGTGCGGAAGCAAAAAAACTGATGGCATTAATGGGCCTTGGCGTAAAACAGGGTGATACTGTAACGGTATCCGTAGAAGGCGGAGACGAAGAAGCAGTAGCAGCAAAGATTGAAGAGTTCTTTAAAAATAATCTGTAATTGTTCAGAGGAAAGACATTTGTACAAATCCTGAACAGCTGCAGCAATCTATAATAATTGGAGGAATACCTGTGGATAAGAAGGCAGGAAAAAAGATTTTCAATGGTATCGCGATCGGGAAAATCAAATTTTATTCAAAAAAAGAAAACCCGGTTTCCAGAGTGAAGGTCGAAGATACGGATGCGGAGATCGCCAGATACGAAGCTGCCAAAGACGAAGCAGTGAAACAGCTGGAGCAGCTGTACGAAAAGGCTCTGGTTGAGGTAGGGGAAGCTAATGCGGAAATTTTCAATGTGCATATTATGATGCTGGATGATGATGATTTCAACGAGTCTGTATTGAATATTATTTCTGTACAGAAGGTGAATGCGGAATATGCACTTGCCGCTACCGGTGATAATTTTGCGGAAATGTTCGCGAACATGGAAGATGAATACTTCAAAGCACGTTCCGCGGATATCAGAGACATTACGGAGAGGGTACTTTCCATCCTGTGCGGCAACAGCGAAAGCACGGATATCGGGGAGGAACCGGTAATTATCGCAGCAGAGGATCTTGCTCCCAGCGAGACTGTCCAGATGGACAAAGACAAGCTGCTGGCTTTTGTCACAAGGCTTGGTTCTTCCAACTCGCATACTGCCATACTGGCCAGAACCATGGGAATCCCTGCGCTGGCAGGAGTGGAAATCGATCCTTCCTGGGACGGGAAAATCGGTATCGTGGACGGTTATGAAGGGATTTGCATTGTAGAACCCACGATGCCTGTGCTCGAAGAGTATTTTAAGAAAAAATCAGCCGATGATGAACAGAAAAAACTGCTTCAGACCCTGAAAGGAAAAGAAAATATTACGAAATCCGGACAGAAGATCAATCTTTATGCCAATATCGGCAATCCGAATGATCTGATGACGGTTATGGAGAATGATGCGGGAGGAATCGGTCTTTTCCGAAGCGAATTCCTCTATCTGGAATCGGAAACATATCCCACAGAAGAGGAGCAGTTCCAGGCATATAAGAAGGTTGTTGAGACAATGGGCGGGAAAAAGGTCATTATTCGTACGCTGGATATCGGAGCGGATAAACAGGCGAATTATTTCGGCCTTGATAAAGAAGAGAATCCGGCTCTTGGATACCGCGCGATCCGAATATGTCTCACAAGGCCGGAAGTATTCCGGACACAGCTTCGTGCATTGTTCCGCGCGAGTGCATACGGCAATCTTGCCATTATGTATCCGATGATCATTTCTGTGGATGAAGTCCGCAGTATTAAGGAAATCTCAAAGGAGGTCCGCTCAGAACTGGCAGCCGAAGGTGTGCAGATCGGGGATGTGGAAGAAGGGATTATGATTGAAACACCGGCAGCAGCTGTGATGAGTGATGAGCTGGCAAAACTGGTGGACTTTTTCAGCATCGGTACGAACGACCTTACACAGTATACACTGGCAATTGACCGCCAGAATGCAAAACTGGATGATTTTTATGATGCACATCATCCGGCAGTACTGCGCCTGATCGAGACGGTCATAAAGAATGCGCACAAAGCCGGAATATGGGCAGGAATCTGCGGAGAACTGGGTGCGGATACCACGCTTACGAAGACATTTCTGAAGATGGGAATCGACGAACTGTCCGTTTCCCCGGGATGTATCCTTCCGGTGCGCAAAGCGGTAAGAGAAGCCGAATAAATCGGAATAAAACAGAATAAAAACGGAATAAAAACGGAATAAAAACGAAAAAGGTGTCTGAAAGCCTTCAGGATCACACAAGGTCCCTCTTAAGCAGATGAGTATAAAACTATCATCTGCTTAAGAGGGATTTTTGTATGAGTTATTGATTGAAGTAGTTGAATCTCATGACACGTTCGTGATAGAATAAACATATAACAGTTTCCAGGAGGTGGGTAAATGAAAAAAATTTCACGTGACCGGAAATTGCATTCAGGACAGGCACTACATGGTTGATACAGGAAAAAAGATAGATAACATAATTCAGGACTACATTGACCAGGGCTGCTATTTTACGATAAATCGTGCCAGACAATATGGAAAAACAACAACACTGTATTTACTGGAACAGAACCTGAAGTATAAATATATTGTTTTAAGTCTGAGTTTTGAATGCGCAGATGAATACTTTAAATCTGCGCAAAACCTTGTCGAAGAGCTGATGATGGACATCAGTGACTCGCTGGAGGTACAGGGGATTTCGCCGGAGATTCTTAAGGAATGGAACAAACCGGTTTCAGAGCGCTTCCCACTGAGGACACTTGGCAGCAGAATTACAGGATTATGCAGAAACTGTGACAGGAAAATCGTATTAATGATTGACGAGGTGGATAGAAGCTCAGATAATCAGATTTTTTTATCATTTCTTTCGCTGCTGCGCGAAAAATATCAGAAACAGCTGGCTGGGAAAGACTGTACATTTTATTCTGTGATTCTGGCAGGAGTGTATGATATCAAAAATCTGAAATTGAAACTGCATCCGAACGAGGAATCCAGGAATAACAGCCCATGGAATATTGCGGCTGACTTCCGTGTAGATATGAGCTTTTCTGCGGATGAAATTGCATCTATGCTCAGGGAATATGAAGCGGATTACCGTACAGGAATGAATATCCTGCAGCTGAGTCAGAGTATTTACGAATATACAGCAGGATATCCCTATCTGGTATCCCGAATCTGCCAATTGATCGATGAACGTGTGGCAGGGAGTATGATTTATCCTGATAAAAAATCTGCGTGGACAGCAGAGGGATTCCTGGAAGCGATTCGTATACTGCAGAAGGAACCAAATGCGTTGTTTGATGATATGATCAAGCAGCTGCGGGAGTATCCGAAATTAAAGAAAATGCTGGAAAATATCCTGTTTCAGGGAGCAAGATATACGTTTGAAGCCGACAGTCAGATGATCAGTCTTGGAATCATGTTCGGTTTTCTGAAAGAAAAGAACAATATAGTAATTGTGGCAAATCGCATATTTGAAACGAAGCTGTATAATTTCTTTCTGTCCGAAGAAGAAAGCAATGAATTATAATAAAAAACAGGTATTGAAGTAAACAATCAGAATAGTATTATCTGTTTTATGAGAAGGAGAAAACCAATGGACGTTCAGGAGTTTCAGAAGAAATTAGGGGAGCTCTGCCGGATGGCAGAGAGTCAGAATAAAACGGTGACTGCACAGCAGGTGCGGGAATTTTTTGGCGGAATGGAGCTTGATCAGGGACAGCTTTTAAAAATCATACAGTATCTGAAAGTGCAGGGAATCACCATAGAAGGTGCCGGGATTCCGGACACAGAAGGCGAAGAGAAAGAACCGGAGAGAAAGGCGATTCCTCTGACACCCGAGGAAAAAGCGTACCTGAAAGAATACCGGGAGGGCTTTTCTTCAATTGCACAATCTGAGGAGAGTCTGGAGGAGCTTTTCCAGGCACTTGCTGATGGTAAAGAGGACGCAAAAGCTGCGCTTGCGGGGCGTTATCTTCCTGTTGCGGCAGAGCTTGCCGTGCAGATGAACTGTGAGGAAATATTGCTGGCGGATCTGATTCAGGAAGCGAATCTCTGTCTTCTGGATGCATTGATTCAGCCGGAACCGGTACTTAAAAACGACGGCTGGCTGCGCAGGGAGATGATCCGGGGAATCGGAAAAGTTATTGAAGAACAGACAGAACAGAAGCTGAACGATGATTCGCTTGTGGCGCGGGTGGAGAAGCTGGATAACGCTATCCGGGAGCTGTCTGAAGATGAAGAGGACGGAAAAGCAAAATTCAGCGTGAATGAGCTGGCGATCATTCTGGATATGGATGTGGAAGAAATGAAAGATATCCTGCGATTGACAGGAGATGATAAATAAAAAAGATCCTGTGCGTGACAGGAGACAAGAAACATAATTCAGGAGGAAAGAAAATATGGCAAAAAGTGCAAAAATGATGATTGATAAATCGTTTCAGATCTCGAAGGTGGACGACAGGATTTACAGTTCCTTTATCGAGCATCTGGGAAGAGCGGTCTATGACGGAATCTACCAGCCGGGACATCCGCTGTCAAATGAAGATGGCTTCCGAAAGGATGTCATTGAACTTGTAAAGGAATTGAATGTGCCCATGGTACGCTACCCGGGAGGCAACTTTGTCTCAAACTTCTACTGGGAGGACAGTGTGGGCCCGGTAGAGCAGCGTCCGCACAGGCTGGAACTTGCATGGCGCAGCCTTGAGAAAAATGAAGTAGGTCTTCATGAATTCAGCAAATGGGCCAAAGCTGCCGGATCAGATGTGATGATGGCTCTGAATCTTGGAACCAGAGGAATTTCCGATGCATGCAATCTTCTTGAATACTGTAATCATCCGGGTGGAACGAAATACAGTGACCTGCGGATTTCTCACGGACAGAAGGAACCTTATGGATTCAAGACCTGGTGCCTTGGAAATGAGATGGACGGTCCATGGCAGATCGGCCATAAGACCATGGATGAATATGGCCGTCTTGCAGAAGAAACCGCCAAAGCCATGAAGCTGATTGATCCTTCCATAGAGTTTGTCGTATGCGGAAGCTCCAATCAGGAAATGCCTACATTCCCGCAGTGGGAGAACAGGGTACTTACCCATACGTATGATTATGTAGATTATCTTTCCCTTCATACTTATTATGGTAACCGTTCCGGAAATACAGGTGATTTTCTGGCGAAATCAAACGATATGGATGACTTTATCCATACTGTGATCGCAACCTGTGATTATGTAAAAGCGAAGAAACGCAGCAGAAAGAACATGTACCTCAGCTTTGATGAGTGGAATGTCTGGTATCATTCCAATGCCACTGAGGATGATTACAGAGAGAACCATCCATGGGAAGTGGCACCGCCGATTCTGGAGGATATCTATAATTTTGAGGACGCACTCCTGGTGGGCCTGATGCTGATCGTGCTTCTGCGCAATTCTGACAGAGTGAAGGTAGCCTGCCTTGCCCAGCTTGTCAATGTCATTGCTCCGATTATGACAGACAGGAACGGCGGACCTTCCTGGAAACAGACAATTTTCTATCCGTTTATGCATGCATCCAAATACGGACGGGGTACTGCGCTTCTTCCTGTTATTGACTCTCCGGTCCATGCAACCAAAGACCACGGGGAGGTCACGGATGTGGAAGCCATTGCTGTACATAATGAGGAAAAAGGGGAAGTCACGATTTTTGCAGTCAACAGAAATCTGGAGGAAGATGTGGTTCTGACCACTGATATCAGAAGTTTTGAGGGATATCAGCTTGCAGAACATATTGTACTGGAGAATGACGACCTGAAAGCAGAGAACAGCGCAGAAAAACAGAAGGTTGCACCTGTTTCTGTGGACAGAACTACGATGGATGGAGGTATCCTTACCAGCATGCTGCATAAGGCATCCTGGAATGTGATACGACTTGTACGCAGATAAGAATCAAATGTCTGGAGAAATTCCGGATAGCAGCTGTGAGTCTGGTCTTGTCTATACAGTATATAACAATAAATCCCACAATCAGTGAACCATCAGAACTGATTGTGGGATTTTGTATAGTTTGTATCATTATTTGCAGATTGGATAAATGGAAAATTATGGCATTCGCCTTTCCAGCTTCCGGATGTACAGATAGTAAGCGATGCACAGAGGCACACATGCCCCCAGCCATGCCAGCGGATTGGCAGTACATGCGCCTGCAAAGCCAAAGTGCTGTGCAAGAAACAGGGCGGCTACGGCTCGCATAATCAGCTCCATGGTGCCGGCAATGGTGGGAACCAGGCTGTTTCCGAGTCCCTGCAGAGTAAAGCGGTAAATAAACAGCAGTGCCAGGATCCAGTAATTTATCCCGGAGATGGAAAGATATGTTTTGGCAAGTCTCAGTACTTCTGTTTCTCCTTTGCCTACGAAGACAGCGGCAAGCTGGCTTCCCGCAAGGATGTTTACAGCGCCCATAATAATACTGAAGGAAACGGACATAAGGATACACTGGAAAACTCCTTTGCGGATACGGCTGATTTTGCCTGCTCCATAGTTCTGTGCGGAATAAGTTGCCATAGCGGATCCCATGGAATTGATGGGCATTGTGGCAATGGTGTCAATCTTCTGAGCAGCGGTATAGGCAGCAACCGCAACTGCTCCCAGCCCGTTAAGTGCAGCCTGGAGAATCAGAGCACCTATGGCAATGATAGACATCTGGAAAGCCATGGGAAGTGCCACCTTCAAATGCTGTATAATTTCATGGGAACTCAGGTGGAAATGTTTTCCGGAAACCCAGAGTGCCGGCATTTTTTTTCGAATAAATATACAGCAGCAGATGCCGGAAAGAAGCTGTGAAAATACGGTAGCCACACCGGCTCCGGCTACTCCCATGCGGAAAATCAGGATCAGCACGAAATCCAGCACGATATTGATACAGCATGCCAGCACAAGGAAATACAGCGGAATCCGGCTATCACCAAGAGCGCGCATCATATTGGAAACCAGATTAAAAAGTACGGTTGCGGAAAGTCCAAGAAAAACTACTTTCAAATACGATTCCGCATCGTCAATGATTTCCGCAGGAGTGTTGAGAAGCTCCAGAGCAGGACGTGCAATAAAAAACGCGATTACGGTCAAAATTACTGCAACAGCAGCAGAAAGAAGAATTCCTGCTGCAAAACTCTTTTTAACACCTTCTTCATCCCGGGCACCGAAGCGCTGAGCGGTAATGATGGAAAGACCGGTGGTAAAGCCTATAATAAATCCCATAATAAAAAAGGTAAGACTTCCTGTACAGCCTACTGCGGCCAGAGCGTTTACGCCAATCGTGCGTCCAACGATCACAGTGTCCGCCATGCTGTAAAACTGCTGAAAAATATTTCCCGCAATCAGCGGAAGTGCGAAAAAGAGAATTAATTTAGCCGGATTGCCTGATGTCATGTCTTTTGTCATAATTGTTATGTCCCCCTCTTGTAATCAAATGGATTATCATACACAATTCGTGAAAGAAGTCCTGCAAATATTTATGCAGATTCGTTCGGATTGTCACTCCATATTATCAAATTTATGAAAAAAAGAAATGTAATTTCTTGTTATTCAGATGTCAAATCATGTATACTTGGAAATAGAACCCTATATCAGACAGTCTGCAGAGAAATGCAGGAAATCGATGCTGATAAATTGGTGAACCAGAATATGATTCAGGAGAAAATGTATGTGCGAGAATTCTTTTGATATGACTTATACGGATTTAAATCCGAGATTTTTGTATTCTTATCTGCTTACCAGAACAGAGCACAATACTGCCCACACCCATGATTCGATTGAACTTGTTATGATCCTTAAGGGAAAAGGCAGATTCCGCATAAATGAAAGAGAATATCCGGTGGAAGAAGGAAATGTGATCCTTCTGAATCCGGGAACCGTTCATTACAGCTGCCCGGACCGGGAAGCCGGTGAGCAGCCTCTGGAATGTTATCTGGGATTTACGGATGTGGAATTTAAAAATTGTCCCAAAGGATTTATGCCGCTGTTTCATGATTATCAGATCATTACGAAGCTGCCGGATGGTCTTACGAAAGAAATGCACCATCTGTGTATGGCGATTGATCAGGAGGCAAATTCCTGTGAACTTGGGAGATATTTTATGCTGAAAGCTTATCTCATTCAGGTGATCTGCCTTCTGGAGCGTTTTCAGAAGCAGGAAGATGAAATCGTGCAGAAGAAGGAACATGGCATGGGATATGAATTCCACTCCATTAATAAAAAATATATCGTACAGAGAATTATGGAATATATGGAATCACACTATCAGGAGAAAATTTCTCTTGACCGCATTGCCGCAAATATGTATCTCAGTTCCTACTACATTTCCAGACTGTTCAAAAGCGAGACAGGGGATACGCCGATCAATTATCTGATCAGTCTGCGCATGAAAAAGGCCAGAGAAATACTGGACGGAGCGCCGGATATTTCCATTCAGTCCGTAGCGGCAGCGGTAGGATACGAAGATGCCTATCATTTCAGTAAACTATTTAAAAAGTATTACGGAATTTCTCCGCTGTATTATAAAGCGAGACTTCCGCAGCAGTAAAGTCATTTTGCCATATATCATGGTCTGAGCCCATGTTCAAAGGTCATGATCTGTCTGTACTGATCAGTCATTGGCATGGAAAAAGAAGCTGCAGCATTTTCAGATTCATAAATTCTGTAATGCTGCAGCTTCTTTTGTCAGTAGTTTTAATGGTTTATTATCATTATGGATACTGCTGATAATTATCCATTATACAGCTGATAATACTTCCCTTTTTCCGCCAGCAGTTCTTCGTGGGAGCCGCGCTCGATGATCCGGCCCTGCTCCAGGACCATGATACAGTCGCTGTTGCGGACGGTGGAGAGGCGGTGGGCGATGACGAAGGTAGTCCTGCCCTGCATGAGTTTGTCCATACCGTTCTGCACCAGCTTTTCGGTACGGGTATCGATGGAACTGGTTGCCTCGTCCAGAATCAGCACAGGCGGATCTGCAACGGCTGCCCGGGCAATGGAGAGAAGCTGACGCTGTCCCTGACTTAAGTTGGCTCCGTTGTTTTTCAGCATCGTATTGTAGCCGTCCGGAAGGCGCCTGATAAATCCGTCTGCGTTGGCAAGTTTTGCTGCGGCGATGACTTCTTCATCTGTGGCATCCAGTTTTCCGTACCGGATGTTTTCCATGACAGTCGCGGTGAACAGGTTGGTATCCTGCAGGACAATACCCATGGAGCGGCGGAGGTCGGCTTTTTTGATTTTGTTGATGTTGATGCCGTCGTAACGGATCTTGCCGTCCTGAATGTCATAAAAACGGTTCAGAAGATTGGTGATGGTAGTTTTACCTGCACCGGTTGATCCGACAAAGGCAATTTTCTGTCCGGGTTTTGCAAACATTTTCACATCATGAAGTACGATTTTGTCCGGATTATAACCGAAATCTACTCCATCCAGAACCATGTCACCTTTCAGTTCAATATAATCGGTGGTATTTGTTGCTTTGTGGAAATGTTTCCATGCCCAGCGGCCGGTCCTCTTTTCCGATTCTGTCAGTTTTCCGCCTTTTTCTGTAACGTTTACCAGTGTAACGTAGCCATTGTCTTCTTCCGGTTTTTCGTCAAGGAGATCAAAAATACGCCTTGCACCTGCCAGGGCCATAACAATACTGTTTAGCTGCTGACTGACCTGGTTGATCGGCTGGTTGAAGCTTTTATTAAAGGTCAGGAAGCTGGCAAGACCGCCAAGGGTGAAGCCGCCGAAACCATTGATTGCCAGGATTCCTCCAAAGATGGCGCAAAGCACATAACTGACATTTCCAAGCTGTGCCACAGTAGGCATCAGTATATTGGCGAATTTGTTGGCATTGTCGGCGCTTTCAAATAATGTATCGTTCAGTTCATTGAATTTCTCAATGCTTTCTTCTTCATGACAGAAGACCTTGACCACTTTCTGTCCTTCCATCATTTCCTCGATGTATCCGTTGATAGCTCCAAGATTTTTCTGCTGCGCCAGGAAATATTTGCCGCTCAGCGCCACGATTTTCCGGCTGACGGTAAGCATAAATCCTACCATGACCAGAGTCAGAACGGTCAGAGGAATGTTCAGGATAATCATGCTCACCAGAACGCTGATGATGGTAATCACACTGGAGAACAGCTGAGGGATACTCTGGCTGATCATCTGGCGGAGAGTGTCAATGTCGTTGGTGTAAATAGACATAATATCGCCATGTGCATGAGTATCAAAATATTTGATCGGAAGCATTTCCATGGTTGCGAACATTTCATTTCGAAGATCCCGGAGACTTCCCTGACTGACGTAGATCATGATGCGGTTATAGGTATAAGTTGCAAGGACACCGATGGCATAAAAACAGGCAACTTTGCCGATCGCCAGTGTCAGAGGATGGAAATCCGGCGTACTGCTCTTCAGAAGAGGAAGGATATACTGGTCAATCAGCGTTTTGGTAAACATGGTTCCCTGAACATTGGCGAGTACGCTGATAAAAATGCATACGATGACGATCAGGATATGGAATTTATACTTCCGGGAAACATACTGCAAAAGTCTCTTCAGCAGTTTCCCCGGGTTTTCAATTTTGGGTGCGGGACCGCGTCCTCTTCCGGGACCGTGTTTCATTCCTGCATTTGCCGGTCTGCTCATAACTGATCACCTCCTGTAACGTTCTGGTCAAAATCTCCTCCGCCTTTGGTCTGGGAGTTGTATACTTCCTGATAGATCGGTTCGTTTTCCAGAAGCTCTTTGTGCGTTCCGAAAGCTGTTACGCGGCCGTTTTCCATGACAATGATCCGGTCGGCATTTCTGATACTGGAAATACGCTGTGCGATGATCAGCTTGGTGGTATCCGGGATTTCTTCGGCAAAAGCACGGCGGATGCGTGCATCTGTTGCGGTATCCACTGCGCTGGTGGAATCATCAAGAATCAGGATCTTTGGTTTTTTAAGAAGGGCACGGGCGATACAGAGACGCTGCTTCTGACCGCCGGAAACGTTGGTTCCGCCCTGCTCGATAAAGGTATTGTATTTGTCCGGCATACGCTGGATGAACTCGTCTGCACAGGCAAGCTCGCAGGCATGACGGCATTCTTCTTCTGTTGCATTTTTATTGCCCCAGCGGAGGTTGTCAAGGATCGTACCGGAAAACAGGACATTTTTCTGAAGTACGACAGAAACCTGATTTCGCAGGGATTCCATATGGTATTCGCGGACATCAATACCGCCGACTTTTACCGAACCTGAGGTGACATCATAGAGACGGCTGATCAGGTTTACCAGACTTGATTTGGCACTGCCGGTGCCGCCAATGATTCCAATGGTCTCACCGGAGCGGATGGAAAGATTGATGTCTTTCAGGACAGGCTCTTTGCTGTCTTTTTTATAGCTGAAATCCACATGCTCGAAGGTGATGCTTCCGTCAGGGACTTCTGTAATCGGGGTTTCCGGGTCTGCCAGATCCGGTCTGTCGTTGAGGACTTCTGTGATTCGTTCTGCACTGGCCATACTCATGGTGATCATGACGAAGACCATGGAAAGCATCATCAGGCTCATGAGAATATTCATGCAGTAGGTGAGAAGACTCATAAGTTCACCTGTGGTAAGAGAACTGCCGACAATCATTTTTGCCCCAAGCCAGCTGATGCCGAGGATACATGCATAGACAGTGAACTGCATGACGGGCATGTTGAGGACGACGAGTTTTTCGGCTTTTACAAACATTTCATATACTTTGTTGCAGGCGGCCTGAAATTTAGTCGTTTCATAATCTTCGCGGACATAAGCCTTTACCACACGGATTCCGGCGATGTTTTCCTGTACACTGGCGTTCAGGTCGTCATATTTGCGGAATACTGCCTGAAAATATTTGGTGGCATGTGTCATGATGTAAATCAGAATCGCACCAAGGAAAAGAACCGCGATCAGATAGATGCTGGCAAGCTTCGCATTGACCAGAAATGCCATGGTCATGGCACAGATGAGGCTGGCCGGAGCACGGGTGCACATGCGCAGGATCATCTGGTAGGCATTCTGCAGATTGGTGACATCCGTGGTCAGACGTGTGATGAGACCTGCAGTGCTGTATTTGTCGATATTGGAAAAAGAAAATGTCTGAATGTTTTCAAACATGGCTTTGCGCAGGTTGCGGGCAAAACCAGTGGATGCGCGGGCGCCGTATTTGCCGCCAAGGACTCCGGTGAGAAGTCCGAGAAGAGCAAGTACTGCCATGACCGCGCCCATGCGGCAGATGTGGCCGATATCACCGGTTTCCACACCATTGTCAATGATGGATGCCATGATCAGAGGAATCATTGTTTCCAATAATACTTCGAGAATCATGAACAGAGGGGTCAGGAGGGAATCTTTTTTGAATTCTTTGACCTGTCCCAGTAGTGTTTTCAGCATAGGGATGCTCCTTTCATGAATTTTTTGCAGAGGATGAACAGTCGTTTTTACAGTGTTTCGTTCTGGAGATTTTGTTTCATCTGATGAATGATCTCAAAAAAGAAATCCAGATCCTTCTGGGAAATCTGACCTTTCAGAAGCTGTTCTATCTGATTCAGATTCCGGATGATGCTGAGCTGAAAGCTGATTCCTTTTTCCGTCAGGACAAGGCGTTTCAGACGGGCATCACTGGGGACAGATTCGCGGGTGAGAAAACCCCGTTTTTCCATAAGCTGTATAATTCCGGTTGCAGTGGAACGTGCAATGTGGAATCGTGCTTCCAGATCTTTTTGAAATATGTTCTTATCAGAATGATCATAAAGGTAGCCGATGACCCAGCTCTGCATCTGGGTAAGTCCGTCTCTTTCGCAAAGTGCGGAGATCCGGCGGCCGATTATGTTATCCAGAATGTGGATTTCATATCCGATGATTTGCCTGTTTTCCATACATACCTCTTTTCTGAAAATGAAAAAGTTCGTGAACGAACTGTTAGTACACGAACAATATTATAGATATGAAATGTCAGATTGTCAATATTGATATGTGGGGTTGATGTTGGACAGTAATGAATGGGCTAAAATGTTTGGAGATGATATTGGAATGCATGGAAGAAAGAAGAAAAGTCCTGAGTTCGGGGAAATGTGTTTCCCTGCAGGTCAGGACTTTTCGGGTTATATGATGTACCAGTACATCGTAAATGAAATAACGGATACATTTGCATTGTCGATTTTTCGATGTGCTGGATACATTTTTTATTTCTCTTTCTGCGGAAGTTGAGCCAGGATGATGGCACCGAACATGATCACACAGCCAAGGATTTCCTTTGTGCTGAGACGCTGCCCCAGAATGATCCATCCGGCAAGGACGGAGATGCAGGATTCCAGACTGAGAATCAGGGAGGCGACCGTCGGATTCATATCCTTCTGTCCAATGATCTGCAGTGTGTAAGCAACGCCGCAGGACATCACACCTGCATAGAGGATAGGCTGCCATGCTGCGCAGATAGAGGAAATCTGCGGATGCTCCAGAAGAAGTGCCGGGATTCCGGAAAGGATTCCGGCAGTCAGGAACTGAAGGCAGGAAAGCTTTACTCCGTCTACTTTCGGTGAAAAATAATCAATGACCAGAATGTGGAAGGAGAAAAGTACTGCACAGATCATGACGAGGATATCTCCTTTGCCGATGGAAAATCCGTCGTTGATGCACAGCAGATACAATCCGACCAGTGCCATTACTACAGCAGCCCAGATAAAAGGACTGCATTTCTTTTTCAGAAATAATCCCAGAATAGGAACAATAACAATGTAACATGCAGTGATGAAACCGGCTTTTCCTACGGAAGTATATTTAATTCCAAACTGCTGGAAATTGCTTGCCAGGCAAAGGCAGATTCCGCAGCTGATTCCGCCGATGAGTAAGGTTTTGCGGCCGGCAGCTTTTTCCTCGGGAGTCCGGGATACCGGTTTTTTCCCCTTGTCGAGAAACCAGATGACCGGGAGCAGTACAATGGCTCCGATGATGCAACGCACCATATTAAACGTAAAACCGCCTACATAATCCATTCCCACGCTCTGTGCCACAAATGCTACACCCCAGATGGCGGCGGTCAGCAGCAGAATCAGGGAATTTTTTAATTTTACTGGTTGTGTTTTCATGCGATTGATCCCCTTGTTTTAGAAATTCTGTGTATTGATAGATGGTACACAGGGTAAATAGTGCCGTATTTTTATTCTGTTAAGGAAAAATACAACGGTATTTATTATACTGTATAACTTCGAATTAATAAAGTGGGAATTTGAGATTTATCAAAGACTACCTGATCATATTTGAGGAGAGGAAAATAAATTGAGGGTTGTTTCTTTGGTGTTATTTTATTTGTATTCAGTATGCAAATGGTCTATAATCAAGAATAGAATGTTCGACCATGCTGACGGGAGGTGCAGAAATGGGCAGTTATCTGAATCCGGGTAAGGAAGTTTTTGATAAGATTGTAAATTCTGAGATTTACGTTGATAAAACCGGTTTGTTGAATTATACAAATAAAGTCATTAATACGATGCAGGGGTATCTTTGTGTCAGCCGGCCGCGTCGTTTTGGAAAATCTGTGGCAGCATATATGCTGACGGCATATTACAGCCGGGGTTGTGATTCCGAGAAATTGTTTTCTGCATTTGCGATTGCCGAGAGCAGTGATTTTAAAAAGTATCTGAATAAATATGATACCATTTTTCTGAACATGCAGGAGTTTCTGAGTCAGAGTGCGTGCATAGAGGATATGATTCAGCTGCTTCAGAAAAGTGTTCTCTGGGATCTTTTAGAGGAATATCCGGATTTTCGCTATTTTGATGATAAGAATCTGGCAAGAACAATGCAGGATGTCTATAGCCATACAAGGTGCCCTTTTATTCTGATCATTGATGAGTGGGACTGCGTTTTCAGAGAATATAAAACAGATAAAAAAGCGCAGGAGAAGTACCTGGATTTTTTGCGTAATCTGATGAAGGATAAGGGATATATTCATCTGGCATATATGACAGGGATTCTTCCCATAAAAAAATACGGAACTCATTCTGCGTTAAATATGTTTGATGAGTTTTCTATGATAGATCCAGGTCCTCTTGCTGCTTATGTGGGATTCACAGAGCAGGAAGTATATACTTTGTGTAAAGAATATGAAATGGATCTGGAAGAAGTAAAGAACTGGTATGATGGCTATTCTTTTGAAAAAGGGATTTCTATATACAGCCCGCGTTCTGTTGTGAGTTCCATGAGGTTTGGAAAAATCGGAAATTACTGGAACCAGACAGAGACATTTGAGGCACTGCAGGTTTATATTGATATGAATTTTGATGGGCTGAGGGATGATGTACTCAGCATGATGGCTGGAGAAAAAGTGCCGGTTAATACAGAAAGTTTTACGAATGATATGGCTATATTTCGAACAGAAGATGATGTCCTTACACTGCTGATTCACCTGGGATATCTGGGATATGACTGTGAAGAACGATGTGTGTTTATTCCGAACGGTGAAATCCGGGCGGAGTATATAAAAAATATGGAACAAAAGCGCCAGAGGTGCGATTGCACAGATAAAAGAAAAGGAGTATTGCGAAAGCCTGGAAGAATATCAGGGGAATCTTTTGCTGGTCGGTGTGAATTATGACTTGAAAACCAGAGAACATACATGTATGATTGAACGGTATGTGAAAGATCAGGAGCGTGGAAATTTGTGAAAATTGGGGCTGAAAAATGATCCCATCGGAGGGAGATAAGGTAATGAAAAAGAAGAAAATATTTCAAAATTTACTGATTGGCGCAGGAGTTTTTATTACATGCGTGCTGGCAGGATTTTTGCTGATCTGTATGGTTTATATGCTGCCATCAGGACGTGTCAGCCTGCATGTGCAGGAGAGCGGAGCCATTCTGGAGCAGGAGAAGGATTATCCGCAATTGATTCCGTCCAGTCCTTATATGGTACTTGACAATTTTACGGACTGTATTATGCTGCTGACATCTGCTTATGACGGAGAAGAATCTATTGCTGATAAGGCCATTAATAATTATCGGATATATCAGAAAAAGGCCACAAAACAGGTTTCCTGTAAGGTGTGCGGGATTCTTCCGGAAAAAGATGCACAGAAAATAAGCTATGCGAGATACTGGCATGGATATATGGTAGTGCTGAAGCCTCTGCTTCTTTTTCTGAATATTAATGAGATACGGCAGCTGAACCAGTTTGGCATTCTTGGGTGTATCTGCCTGATTGGCATTTTGCTGTATATGAATAGAAAGATGAAATATCTTATACCGTTTTTACTTGCTGTCAGCTTCCTGAATCCGGGAGTCATTATGAATTCTCTTCAGAATTCTACGATCTTTTATGTGTCCAGTCTGGCTGTCATTGTATTGCTGGCCTGTTGGAAACGAACAGGATTCCGTCAGTATGCGTGGCTGTATTTTATGATTACGGGAATGGTGACCAGTTATATGGATTTCCTGACGTATCCGGTGGTGGCGCTGGCATTTCCGCTTATTTTTTATTATATGCTGAATGAAGACAGCCGCTTTATTGTGACTTTGAAACGCTTAGTTGGCTATTCTGTGATGTGGTGTATCGGATATGCGGGAATGTGGAGTTCCAAGTGGGTTTTGTCCAGTATTTTAACCGGAAAGAACTATTTTACCAATGCGATGGAGAGCATTACGATTAGATCCGGAAATGTTGTAGGAGAGCAGACGATTACCCTTTCGGATGTGTACGGGATGCTGATCACTTATCTGAAAGACAGCAAGCTGTGGACCTGTACGCTGTTGTTTGTTGTATTATGCCTGGTAACGCTTGTGCTTTCTTCCAGGAGATGGAAATGCTGGTCTGTCAGTCTTGCATTTCTGATAATTTCCCTGTATCCGTTTGTCTGGGGAATTGGAACGAAAAATCACACCTATATTCATCATATGTTTACGCATCGTGGCTGGAGTGTATTGATTTTCGGCCTGTCCTGTGCAGTTTTGCCGATGATTGAACGGCCTTTTGAGGTAATAAGAAAAAAAGTTTTCCATTTAGACAAAAGAAAATGAGGTACATGCAATGGATCAGATAGCGGTTTTGATTCCGTGTTTTAACGAGTGCAAAACCATTCATAAAGTGGTGACGGATTTTAAAAGGGTCCTTCCGGAAGCGGTCATTTATGTTTATGACAATAATTCGACAGACGGGACAGATGAAATTGCGAGGGATGCAGGTGCCATTGTCCGGTATGAATATCTTCAGGGAAAAGGAAATGTGATTCGAAGAATGTTCCGTGAAGTTGATGCAGAGTGCTATATTATGGTGGATGGGGATGATACCTATCCGGCAGAACCGTCCAGGGAAATGGCAGATAAAGTGTTGAAATATCATGCGGATATGGTTGTAGGTGATCGTCTGTCTTCTACTTATTTTACGGAAAATAAACGATTGTTTCATAACTTTGGAAATGCACTGGTGCGGAAAGCAATCAATGTTCTGTTTCAGAATAACATAAAAGATATTATGACAGGATATCGTGCATTCAGTTATGAATTTGTGAAAACGTTTCCTGTTCTGTCGAAGGGATTTGAAGTGGAAACAGAGATGAGCATTCATGCAGTGGATAAGAATATGTACGTGGAGAATGTTGTGATTAACTATAAAGACAGGCCGGCGGGAAGCAGTTCCAAATTAAATACCTGTTCGGATGGATTGAAGGTCCTTCGTACTATCGAAAGATTTTATCGCACTTACAAACCGCTGAGATTTTTCAGCGCTATTGGGATTCTGCTGGCATTGATATCACTGATATTTTTTCTGCCGATCGTGGATACTTATATCAAGACAGGGCTGGTTCCGAATTATCCTACACTCATTGTCTGCGGGTTTACCATGCTTGCTGCAATCCAGTCCTTTTTTGCAGGACTGACGCTGCAGACTATTACGCAGAAAAACAGGCAGGACTTTGAGATCAATCTTCAGAGGGCAGCCAGAGAACATAAAAAGCTGATGAGGGAGGATTAATATATGGATTTACAGGCATTTGTTGAAAAAGTGAACACAATTGGGGTGCTTGGAGTCAAGGTATCCCAGCATAATGAACTGATCGGAGAATGGCACAGCGAAGGCGAATGCCGCAGAAATGTCTACTCTGTGACGAAGAGTTTTACCTCCTGTGCAGTAGGATTTGCGGTACAGGAAGGGCTGCTTTCACTGGATGAAAAACTGACAGATGTGTTTGCGGAGGACCTTCCACAGAACCCTAGTGAGAACCTGAAAAAAGCAACCGTCAGAGACCTTCTGACCATGCATCTTGGACAGAAGGAAGGCAGTCTTATGGGGGTGCAGAGACCTCTTTATGAGGAGGATAACTGGGTAAAACTGTCTCTTTCTATCCCGTTTGAATATGAGCCTGGAACGCATTTTGTGTACAATAATGTGGGCCCATATCTGGCAGGAATGCTTGTTCAGAGAA
The DNA here is from genome assembly GCA_945864225.1 of uncultured Blautia sp. Classification (GTDB taxonomy): domain Bacteria; phylum Bacillota; class Clostridia; order Lachnospirales; family Lachnospiraceae; genus Blautia_A. Next base: position 24,536 of record CAMBAL010000001.1, read on the forward strand.
GAGCTGGATGTGATCTGATTTCTTATCTGACACCGAGACTATTTTCTCATCTGGGAATCAAACGTCCTACCTGGGAAATGGATCCTCTTGGCAATTCTTTCGGGGCAGGCGGACTGTTTCTGACATTGTCAGAAATGCATAAACTGGGGCTTTTTTACCTGAATAAAGGGGCATGGAATGGAAAACAGCTGCTTTTGGCAGAATGGATCGAAGAGAGTACGAGACAGTATGCTCCGGATGCGCCTTACGCATATCTTTTCTGGCGCGGGAAATATAATTCTTTCCGGGCAGACGGGAAATACGGACAGTTTTCGATTGTTCTGCCGGATTATGATGCAGTGATTTCAGTAGTATCAGAGTGCAGAAAAACAGAAGAATTGATGGCTGCTATTTATGAGGAAATCTGTACACAGCTGTAGAAAAGCAGTAAAAAATATGAAAAATAAAACAAAGGGCCTGTGAAAAACGTTCGTTTTTCACAGGCCCTTTTATAAATGGATGATTTCTGCGTGAAAAGAAATTTTCGTTTAGCCTGTTATTATCATGTTTTTGTCTTTTGAAAGAAAAGCAGCAAAAGCAGAAATACATCGAATCAAATTTATTTCATACTTTACAGGAAAATATATTTCAATACAAAAATAACCGCCAGAACATACATCAGTGCACTGATTTTCTTTTCTTTTGCCTTACCGGTAACCAGGTTGATCACTACATAGGAGATGACTCCCATGGCAATGCCTTCAGAAATGCTGTACATGAACGGCATTGCGATAATGGCGATAAAGCATGGAATCGCTTCGGTGTAATCGTTGAAGTCGATTTTTGTGATGGAGGTCAGCATCAAAAATCCTACGATGATCAGGGCTGGTGCAGTCGCGAAGGACGGAATTGCCAGGAAAATCGGGGACAGGAACAGGGAAAGTCCGAACAGAATCGCAGCAACAATGGCAGTAAGTCCGGTCCGTCCGCCTTCGGCAACGCCGGATGCACTTTCTACAAAAGTAGTGACCGTGGAGGTACCAAACATGGCTCCTGCAGTAGTTCCGACAGCGTCAGAGAGGAGTGCTCCACGGATTTTCGGAAGCCGACCGTCTTTGTCAAGCATGTCCGCTTTTGAGGCAACACCGATCAGAGTGCCCAGCGTATCAAACATGTCCACGAACAGGAATGCAAACATGATTACAAAGAAATCCAGTGAAAATACAATGGAAAAATCCATTTTCATAAAGGTCGGTGCCATGCTCGGGACAGATAGTCCGTTGGAGAAATCCGGAAGCAGACTGTAAAAACCAAGCTCTGCATCAGGCACATAAAGTCCGGTGAACTGACAGAGAATTCCCAGTCCCCATGTGATCAGAATGCCCCATAAAATACCGCCTTTGATGTTTTTTACGAGCATAATTGCGGTGATCAGAAGACCGATCAGAGCAAGCAGAACGGTGATTCCCAGTGTATGGAAAGTGCCGTCTTCCACAGAGCCTTTGAAGGAAAAAACGCTCACCAGTGTAGAGTCATTATTTACCACAATATGTGCATTCTGCAGTCCGATAAATGCAATAAACAGTCCGATTCCTACGGATACGGCATGCTTCAGGTTGATCGGAATAGAGTTGAAGATCGCTTCGCGCACGTTTGTGAGAGAGAGCAGAATAAAGATCAGACCCTCTGCAAACACAGCTGCCAGTGCCTGCTGCCAGGAATATCCCATTCCAAGAACTACGGTGTAGGCAAAATAAGCGTTCAGCCCCATGCCGGGAGCAAGGACAAACGGGTAATTGGAGAGCAGTGCCATGAGGCAGGTGGCAACAAAGGAAGACAGAGCAGTAGCCGTAAATATGGCACCTCTGTCCATGCCGGATGCCTGAAGGATGTTGGGATTCACAGCCAGAATATACGCCATCGTCATAAATGTGGTGATACCTGCAATGACCTCTGTTTTGACATCCGTGTGATGTTCTTTTAAGTGAAACAGTTTCTCAAGATTCATAAATCTTCCCCCTTTTTGATTGGTTTATTTTGTTTTATAAGTGTCAGAACAATTTTTGCCCTGCCACATATTTTCCGGTGATATTTCGGTCATCTGCCAGATAGATGAGCCTTTCCAGACGGTCTCTGGAGGAAAGCTTCTGAGGATGAGGAAGATTCTGATCATCCAGAATAACCGCATCAAATTCATAGCCTTCTTCAAAGCTTCCCACTTTTCCGAAGAAAGAACCGCCGCCGAGAGTCGCCATGTAAAAGACTTCTTCCAGTGACAGAGGGCGGAGTGTGCTGTCTGTCAGTCTCCAGCGCAGTTTGGAAACCTGAACCGCATCGGACATGGCTCTGAGAATAGAAAGGGAAGAGCCGCCGGCAATGTCGCTTCCAAGTCCTATATGGAGTCCTTCGTTCAGATAACGCCGGACAGGCGCAATCCCTGAGGCAATGTTTGTGTTGGACTGCGGGCAGTGGGCAATGTAGACACCGCGTTTTTTGATCAGCGCGATTTCTTCATCCGAACTGTAAACACAATGTGCCATAATCGTCGGACAGCCATCTCCTCCGAAAAGTCCGAACTGGTCGTAGGCTTCTCCGTAAAAATGTGTATTCGGATAAAGCTCCTGAACCCAGGCGATTTCCCCCGGATTTTCTGACAGGTGGGACTGAACGGGCAGATGATATTCCTGCTGGATGCAGGAGAGTTCCCGCATCAGTTCATCCGTACAGGAGGGGGTAAAACGCGGGGTAAGAATGGGCTTCGTATTTTTGTATCTTCCCTGAATGTTTCGAATCCATCGGCGCGTATCTGAGGCGGAAGCTTTTGCATCTGCCTCCTGAAGCTGCACAGAGCCGTTTCTGTCCATATTGACTTTGCCAACGAAGGTTTTCAGCCCGGTATCCTCCAGAAGATCCATCAGGAGTTCTGTAGCCTCTACATGAACGGTGGCAAAAATGGAAGCGCGGGTAGTAGCACTTTTTTTCAGGTCATTCACAAAGATAGAATAGGCCGGTTGTGCATAAGTGAGATCCCGGTATTTGGATTCTTCCGGAAATGTGTAGGTATTCAGCCACTCCAGCAGTTCCAGATCCATTCCTGTGCCGCGGTAAGTATACTGGGGCGCATGCAGATGGAGGTCGGTAAGTCCGGGAATGATCATGCAGTGATTGGTGTCCCGGCAGGGAATCCGGCTGTATTTCTCCGGAAGTTCTGAAAAAATTCCGGCACATTTGCCGTTTTCACAGACCAGCCAGGAGTCCTCGTGGAATTGAATCGTATCCGGGGCGGTACTGAAACAAATTGTGCCTTTTAGCGCAAAAGTATTATGAGTCATACAGGTCACCTTCCTTTCAGCAGTCAGGGAAGAACAAAAAACAGGAAAAGAAAAACTACCTGATTTATTGTCTGCCGTCCCTGAAAAAAACTTATAGACAACTATTCCGGTAGTTGGTAGAAACGTCCAACCGATTATGGACTTATATAAGTTACAAACTAATATGTTTTATTGATTTTTATACAAAATAATTATAAAATAGGATATGTTAACTGTCAATTATTTATGCATGAAAGGAGGATTGTTTTGGAACTGAATCGTGAGAATATGAAAAAAATTGCAGCACTGATTGCGTTCGCTGTGCTGTTGTGCCTGGGGCTGCAGCATCTGAGTACAGTACTTGCTTTTCTGGGAGAGAGTGTCGGGATGGTTTATCCGTTTCTTCTGGGAGGTGCAATCGCATTTATCCTGAATGTGCCCATGAGTTTTATTGAACGCAGTTTATTTGGAAAAGCGAAAGAAAAGAAGAACAAAATGGCTGTCAGGATGGCAAGACCGGTAAGCCTTGTCATTTCAATCTGTTTTCTGGCTGTTGTGATTCTGGTGGTTGTTCTGGTGGTCGCACCGGAGCTGGGGAATACATTTGCCAGTGTGGGCAGGAGAATTGAAGCCAATATTCCGGTTCTTCAGAAGTGGCTGGGAGAAATTCTCCGGGAAGATTCTCCTGTGATCAGCTGGGTAAATTCCATCGATTTCCAGCCTCAGAAAATGTTGAATACGGTGATGGATATGCTCAAAAACGGAGCGGATGGATTTTTATCTTCTACGATTTCTGTAACAATGGGAATCGTAAATACCGCTATGAATTTTGGAATCGGTTTTATTTTTGCGTGTTATGTTCTGCTTCAGAAAGAAAAACTTTCTGTTCAGGTGAAAAAAGCCATGTATGCGATTCTTCCGGAAAAAGCAGTGACATATTGCTTGCATGCCTGCTCTCTGGCTCATCATATTTTTGCAAGCTTTATTGCCGGCCAGTGTATTGAGGCTGTGATTCTGGGAAGCATGTTCTTTGTGACCATGACGATTTTCCGGTTCCCGTATGCATTGCTGGTAGGCGTGCTGATTTCCTTTACGGCACTGATTCCGGTGTTTGGGGGATTTATCGGCTGCGGAGTGGGATTTTTCCTGATCCTGATGGTAAATCCGGTACAGGCATTTGCGTTTTTGATTTTATTCCTGGTACTGCAGCAGATCGAAGGAAATTTTATCTATCCTCATGTAGTGGGAAATTCGGTGGGACTTCCCTCTATCTGGGTGCTGGCTGCAGTAACCGTTGGCGGCAGCCTGATGGGAATTGCCGGTATGCTGGTATTTATTCCTCTCGTGTCCGTTTTTTATACGCTGTTCCGGGAGTGGGTCTATGGACGTTTGAAAAAGAAAAAAATACGGAAGATTTCCTGACAGAAAGACACAGGAGCATCTGCATGAATCGCAGATGCTCCTGTGTCAGTTTTTGAACGTGTTGGAAAATTTCTTACACGCTCTGGGAAGAGATTATTTAAAAGATTATTTTTCGGTTTTCTTTGCTTCCTGCATCATCATCGCACGAACCTTCAGCGGCAGACCGAACAGGGTGATAAATCCGTCTGCGTCATGATGGTCATACAGATCACCTGTGGTGAAGGATGCAAGAGATTCATTGTACAGGCTGTATGGAGAAGTGGTTCCTGCTTTGATGATATTGCCTTTGTACAGTTTGAATTTTACTTCACCGGTGACATATTTCTGAGTAGATTCTACAAATGCCTGAATTGCCTCGCGAAGAGGGGTGTACCATTTGCCTTCGTATACGATCTGTGCAAACTGGCTTCCCAGTTTCTTTTTGGTTTCCAGTGTTTCGCGGTCAAGGATCAGTTCTTCCAGTTGGTCGTGAGCTTCCATGAGAATCGTTCCGCCAGGTGTTTCATAAACGCCGCGGGATTTCATTCCGACTACACGGTTTTCTACGATGTCCACGATACCGATACCATTTTCACCGCCAAGTCTGTTTAATTCCGTGATGATTTCGGAAACTTTCATTTCTTTGCCGTTCAGAGTTTTCGGAATACCAGATTCAAAAGTCATGGTAACTTCTGTTTCTTTGTCAGGAGCTTTCTGCGGAGTTACGCTGAGCACAAGCATGTCGTCATAATTCGGAGCCTGTGACGGATCTTCCAGTTCCAGACCTTCATGGCTGATATGCCATAAGTTACGGTCACGGCTGTAGCTGTGGCTTGCGTCAAATGGAAGATGGATGCCGTGTGCCTCACAGAAAGCAATCTCATCTTCACGGGACTGCATAGTCCATACATCTGTCATGCGCCATGGAGCGATGATTTTCAGATCAGGAGCAAGAGCTTTGATTCCCAGTTCGAAACGGATCTGGTCATTGCCTTTGCCGGTTGCACCGTGGCAGATGGCAGAAGCGCCTTCTTTGCGTGCGATTTCTACTAATTTCTTAACAATAGCCGGACGTGCCATGGAAGTACCGAGAAGGTATTTGTGTTCATAAACAGCACCTGCTTCTACACATGGCATGATATAATTGTCACAGAAATCATCTACAATATCTTCAATGTATAATTTGGCTGCACCGGAAAGTCTTGCACGTTCATCGAGTCCTTCCAGTTCGTTGCCCTGTCCGCAGTTGACGCAGCAGCAGATTACTTCATAATCAAAATTTTCTTTTAACCACGGAATCAGTGCTGTGGTATCCAGTCCGCCTGAGTACGCTAATACAACTTTTTCTTTCATAATAAATTTCCTCCTGAATTTCTGAATTTTTATCATTCCTGCTATTGGCAGAAACGGTGATATTTGGTATTATATATTTTCGTATAAAAATAGATTTTCGGCATTGGATTCTTGATACTGGTCCTGCCGACATGGGTTAATATACAACATTTTTTATAAATATGCAATAGGCAATTAGAAAAAATATCAAAAAGTTTTTGCATAAAAATGCAACATTAAATAGGAAAAGATAAATGAAAATACACGAGAACAGATGAATCCCGGAAAAATGCGGAAAAAATAAGTGTTGCATATTATGCAGGATGGATGTATAATCTTAACTGCTTGACAGAAGTGAAATGATGATATAGTAAGTAAGAGGCTAGTCTGAAATATAAGGAGGAGAAAATGATTAAAGCAGGTATTATCGGTGCAACAGGTTATGCGGGAAATGAGATTGTAAGACTGCTGCTTGGCCATAAAGATGTGGAGGTTGTATGGTACGGCTCCAGAAGTTATATTGATAAAAAATATGCAGGAATCTATCAGAATTTTTTCAAACTGGTAGATGCGAAATGTATGGATGATAACATGGCACAGCTGGCAGATGAAGTGGATGTGATTTTTACTGCAACACCACAGGGACTGTGCGCTTCTCTTGTAAATGAAGAGATTTTATCCAAAGTAAAAATCATCGATCTGAGTGCAGATTTCCGCATCAAGGATGTTGCAAAATATGAAAAGTGGTACGGTATCGAACATAAATCCCCGCAGTATGTGAAAGAGGCAGTTTACGGACTGTGTGAGATCAATCGGGAAGATATTAAAAAGGCAAGGCTGATTGCTAATCCTGGATGTTATCCTACCTGTTCCACATTGTCCATTTATCCTTTATTAAAGGAAGGAATGATCGACCCGTCCACCATTATTATTGATGCAAAATCCGGTACTTCCGGTGCCGGAAGAGGCGCAAAAGTGGACAATCTTTACTGCGAAGTAAACGAAAATATCAAGGCTTACGGTGTGGCCACACACAGACATACACCGGAGATTGAAGACCAGCTTGGATACGCATGCGGACAGGAAGTGCTGATCAATTTTACACCGCATCTGGTGCCTATGAACCGTGGAATTCTGGTCACAGCATATGCTTCTCTGACAAAAGATGTGACATATGAAGAAGTGCGGGCAGCTTATGATAAATACTATGCAGAGGAGACTTTTATCAGGGTTCTGGATAAGGATGTATGTCCTCAGACAAGATTTGTGGAAGGCAGCAATTATGTGGATGTAAACTTTAAAATTGATCCGAGAACCAGACGTATCATTATGATGGGCGCCATCGATAATCTGGTAAAAGGAGCTGCAGGACAGGCAGTTCAGAATATGAACCTGATGTTTGGATTTGATGAAGCGGAAGGTCTTCGTCAGGTACCGATGATGCCTTGATCGGGCAGGAAAACCAGCAAAAAATACAGGAAGAATCCTGCAGGGAAAAGAGGAGATTATAATGGAAATTATTACAGGTGGTGTAACAGCAGCAAAAGGCTTTCAGGCCGCAGCAACAGCAGCAGAAATCAAGTACAAGGGAAGAACAGATATGGCTATGATCTACAGCGAAGTACCATGTCTGGCAGCCGGAACTTTTACAACGAATGTGGTAAAGGCAGCACCGGTAAAGTGGGATCAGGATATTGTCTATAACCATCCCGCAGCACAGGCAGTGATCTGCAACAGCGGAATTGCCAATGCATGTACAGGTGAGGAAGGATTGGGTTATTGCCGTGCAACTGCAAAAGCAGCATCAGAAGCACTGCAGATACGGGAAGACAGTGTTCTTGTGGCTTCTACAGGTGTGATCGGAATGCAGCTTCCCATTGACCGGATCGCCAGCGGAGTAAAGGCTATGGCACCAAAACTGGATGGGAGTCTGGAAGCAGGAACGGAAGCAGCAAAAGCGATTATGACTACTGATACCGTAAAAAAAGAAGTGGCAGTACAGATCGAGATCGGTGGAAAAACAGTGACTGTCGGCGGCATGTGCAAAGGGTCCGGAATGATCCATCCGAATATGTGTACCATGCTTGGATTTGTCACCACAGATGCCAAAATATCCAAAAAAATGCTGCAGGAAGCTCTGAGTGAAGACGTAAAAGATACTTATAACATGGTATCCGTAGACGGAGATACTTCTACAAATGATACCGTTCTTCTTCTGGCAAATGGTCTTGCAGAGAATCCTGAGATTACGGAAAAAGGGGAAGATTACGAGATATTTAAACAGGCACTGAATTATGTAAATACAACCCTTGCCAAATACATTGCCGGTGATGGGGAAGGTGCAACCGCACTTTTTGAAGTAAAAATTATCGGTGCAGAGAGTAAGGAACAGGCAGTGACGCTCAGCAAATCTGTTGTCACTTCTTCTCTTACAAAGGCTGCGATTTACGGCCATGATGCAAACTGGGGAAGAATTCTCTGTGCTATGGGATATTCCGGTGCACAGTTTGATCCGGAAAAAGTAGATCTGTATTTTGAGAGCAAAGCAGGCAAAATCAAGATCATTGAAAATGGCGTGTCTACAGGATACAGCGAAGAAGAGGCCACCAGAATTCTTTCAGAAGAGGCAGTGACAGCAATCGCAGATATGAAAATGGGTGATTGTACAGCAACTGCATGGGGCTGTGATCTGACTTATGATTATATCAAAATCAATGCGGATTACCGTTCCTGATGATAAGAAAATGATACTGTAAAAGGAGTTCCGAAAATGGTTAATCAGAAATATCTGGACAAAGCTGAGGTGCTGATTGAGGCCCTCCCGTATATTCAGCGCTTTAACCGTAAGATCGTTGTTGTGAAATACGGCGGAAGTGCCATGCTTGATGAAGAATTAAAAGCAAATGTCATCAAAGACGTTGTTCTTTTGAAACTGGTAGGATTCAAACCGATCATTGTCCACGGGGGCGGTAAGGAAATCAGCCGCTGGGTCGGAAAAGTCGGTATGGAAGCCAAATTTATCAATGGCTTGCGTGTGACAGATAAAGACACCATGGAAATCGCGGAAATGGTGCTTGGAAAAGTAAATAAAGAGCTGGTAACACTGGTTCAGACGCTTGGTGTAAAAGCCGTTGGAATCAGCGGAAAGGATGGCGGACTTCTGAAATGTCATAAAAAGCTTTCCAATGGAGAAGATATCGGATATGTTGGAGAAGTGGAAGAAGTCAACCCGAAAATCCTTTTGGATCTGCTGGAAAAAGATTTCCTTCCAATTGTATTTCCGGTCGGTTATGATGAGAATTTTGACAGTTATAACATCAATGCAGATGATGCCGCATGTGCGATCGCAGAAGCGATGAAGGCGGAAAAACTTGCATTTTTGTCTGATATTGAAGGCGTTTATAAAGACAAAGATGACCCTTCCACATTGATCTCCGAGCTTCATGTGAAGGAAGCAGAGAGCCTGATTTCAGAGGGTTATGTAGGCGGAGGAATGATTCCGAAACTGCGCAATTGTATTGATGCGATTGAGCATGGAGTGAACCGTGTGCATATTCTGGACGGAAGAATTCCGCACAGCCTCCTTCTGGAAATTTTTACAAACAAAGGTATTGGAACAGCAATTTTACGAGAGGATGGCGAGAAATATTACGATGGACATGAATAAACAGATGGAAGAAGCTGAGGCTAGTATTCTTCATACTTATAACCGTTTTCCTGTAGTTTTTGACAGGGGAGAAGGATGTTATCTTTATGATACGGAAGGAATGAAATATCTGGATTTTGCCGCAGGAATTGCGGTAAATTCTCTTGGATACCATTATCCGGGATATGATGAAGCTCTGAAGGCACAGATCGACAAGCTTACTCATATCTCCAATTTATACTATAATCTTCCGATGAGTGAAGCGGGAGAGAAGCTGATCAAAGCAAGCGGAATGTGCAAGGCATTCTTTACCAACAGTGGTACAGAGGCAATCGAAGGTGCGCTGAAAGCAGCCAGAAAATATGCTTTTGCAAAAAGCGGAAAAGCGGATCGATATGAGATTATTGCTATGAATCATTCGTTCCATGGACGCAGTATGGGTGCATTATCTGTGACTGGAACAGCGCATTACCGTGAGCCGTTTGAGCCGCTGATCGGTGGTGTGAAATTTGCCGATTTCAATGATCTTGACAGTGTCAAGGCACTTGTAACAGACAAAACATGTGCCATTATTACGGAAGTGGTACAGGGAGAAGGCGGTATTTATCCGGCTGATTCTGAGTTCCTGAAAGGGCTTCGCGCACTCTGCGATGAGAAGGATATCGTTCTGATTTTTGATGAAGTGCAGTGTGGAATGGGCCGTACAGGATCTTATTTTGCATGGCAGTCTTACGGGGTACAGCCGGATGTTATGGCGTGTGCCAAGGCTCTTGGCTGCGGTGTGCCGGTAGGGGCATTTGTACTGAATGAAAAGGTTGCCGGGGCATCTCTGGCACCTGGAGACCACGGTACTACTTATGGAGGAAATCCACTGGTGTGTGCGGCAGTAAGCAAGGTATTTGATATTTACGAACAGGATCATATTCTGGAACATGTAAAAGAAGTGGCTCCTTACCTGGAAGCAAAACTGGATGAATTTGTTGAGAAATATGACTGTGTTGCAGCAAGAAGAGGAAAGGGTCTTATGCAGGGGCTTGTGATCACCGGACGTCCTGTGGGAGAAATTGTTAAGAAGGCTCTGGAAGAGGGACTTCTGGTAATTTCGGCGGGAAGTGATGTTCTCAGACTTGTGCCTCCTCTTGTAATCAGAAAATCACAGATCGATGAGATGGCAGATATTCTTGGAGATTGTCTGGAGGGCTGAGTCCATGGGAACTGCAGTTGTTCTGGCTGTTTTGATACTGGCTGTGGTGCTGGCAGCCAGAAGTATGATACGTGACAAAAAGAACGGAAAGTCCCTTCAGTGCGGTGGGGACTGCAGTCACTGTGCAGGACAATGTCACCGGAACGATTCTGCGTGGAAGGATTCTTGCTGGAATGATTTTTACAGAAAGGATTCTCACCGGAACAATCCCAAAGCCTGATGGTTTTCATTTGTCAGGCATAATTTTCTGAAATCTGTATAAAATCTAATAAAAAAAGCGGAAAAGGTGGATGTCTGTACATTCACCTTTTTTGACGGAACAGATGGAGGAATGGATATGTGGGGAATTCTGACAGCGCTTTTGTCAGGTGCGCTGATGAGCGTGCAGGGCGTTTTTAACACGGAAGTGACCAAACAGAGCAGTCTTTGGTTATCTACCGGATGGGTGCAGTTTTCTGCTTTTCTGGTTTGTGCAGCTGCCTGGTTTTTTACAGGAAGAGACAGTATCGGAGCATTGTGGCAGGTGGATCACAAATACACACTTCTTGGCGGCGTGATCGGTGCGTTTATTACGGTTACAGTGATTCAGAGCATGGGCGCGCTGGGACCGGCCACGGCGGCAATGCTGATCGTCATTTCTCAGCTTGTGGTGGCTTATGTGATCGAACTTTTCGGAATGTTTGGCGTGGACAGGGAACCATTTGAGTGGAGAAAAATCCTGGGCATGCTGATCGCGATTGCCGGTATTGTGATTTTTAAATGGAAAAAATAGAATCTGTTTGAAAATTGCTTTCTGACAGGAGTTGCAGCTTGCAGGCAGAAAAATTAGAATCACATAAAAACATAAAAATAAGAAAAGCTATTGTAAAAATTGTAATAATTCGTTAAAATGTAGAGAAGGTTCTGTATGAGGAACGGGGAGCCTGCCATGTTGTAGGGCAGAGGGGTGAACCGGAGAACCATGCGTTATCAAAAGTTAAAAAAAGTGAATCATCCTGCCTGTATTTGTGTTTTTGCGGGAATTCTATGGTGTCTGATACTGCTTACAGCTGCAGGCTGCAGCAGCCGGGAAGCGCAATTTCTGGAAAGTACCGGGAGTCAGACCGAAGAAGCTGCGGATGGAGAAAATCCTGAAACGGAGGAGGATACAGAGACCGCACCGGATGAAGAGGCTTCTGCACAGTCGGAGACAACGATTTATGTAGATGTATGCGGTGCAGTAATACGTCCTGGAGTATATGAACTGCAGTCAGATTCTCGTATTTTTCAGGCAATCGATGCTGCAGGAGGACTTTTGCCGGAAGCTGCCGCAGAATGTGTGAACCGTGCCGGTTTTTTGAGTGACGGGCAGCAGATCTATATTCCGACCAGGGAAGAAGCAGAGGCCGGTCTGCAGGAAAGTGCAGTGCAGGGAGAAATGGAACCTTCAGAAGGATCCGTGGACAGCGGATCCGGAAATACGAATGAAAAAATAAATCTCAATACCGCAGATGAAACAGCTCTGACGTCTCTGACAGGAATCGGAGCGTCCAAAGCACAGGCGATTCTGGCATACAGAGAGGAACATGGCGGATTTGCCGCAGTGGAGGAAATCCTGAATGTGCCGGGAATCAAAGAAGGAACATTTGCGAAGATCAAAGACAGGATATCAGTGGAATAAACGTATCGTTCCGTGAATGAATTTTCAAACATACTCTAGGCAACAGTCTCTGTGACACGGAGCAGATACAGATAAAATAAGGAGAACATGAATGAGCAGGAAAGTATTGGTAGTAGACGATGAGAAGCTGATTGTTAAGGGAATCCGTTTCAGTCTTGAACAGGACGGAATGGAAGTGGACTGTGCCTATGACGGTGAAGAGGCAGTGGAAAAAGCGAAAGAGAATAAATATGACATCATCCTGCTGGATCTCATGCTTCCGAAGATGGACGGGCTTGAGGTGTGCCAGCAGATCCGGGAATTTTCCAATGTTCCCATTGTGATGCTTACTGCCAAGGGCGAAGACATGGACAAGATCCTCGGTCTGGAATATGGTGCGGATGATTATATTACCAAACCGTTTAATATTCTGGAGGTCAAAGCCCGCATCAAGGCGATCATGCGCCGTGCCGGCTCTGACCATGAGCAGAAAGAAAAGGCAAAAACGATCCAGGCCGGAGACCTGAAGCTTGACTGTGAAAGCCGCCGTGTTTTTATTTCCGGCAAAGAAATCAACCTTACAGCGAAGGAATTTGATGTTCTGGAGCTGCTGGTGTTTAATCCAAATAAAGTATACAGCCGTGAAAATCTGCTGAATATTGTCTGGGGTTATGAATACCCGGGAGATGTGCGGACGGTTGACGTACATATCCGAAGACTTCGTGAAAAAATTGAGGCAAATCCCAGTGAGCCGAAATACGTACACACCAAATGGGGTGTGGGATATTATTTCCAGGCATAATCCATGAAAAAACGGGGCAATTTTTTTAAAAGTCTGCGTTTTCGTATTCTGATTATCCTGATTATTCTGGGAATTGTGCCAAGTGTCATTACTGTGGGAATGGTAATTAACAATTATGAAGATAAGGCCATTCAGATCCGTGTGGACGCAGTCCGGAATCAGTGTGAGATTTTGTGCAACCTGTTAATAAAATCAAACTATCTCAATGACTCCAGCTCAGACGCTGTCAACAGCAAGCTGGAGTTATTGTCTAATGTTTACGGCGGAAGAATTCTTCTGGTTGACAGGGATTTCAGGGTAGTAAAAGATACGTATCAGATGGATGAAGGAAAGGTGATGATCTCTCCGGAGATTATCCGCTGTTTTAAAGGAGAAAATAATACCGGATATACCAGAAAACATCAGACTCTGGAGATTACGGTTCCGGTGAAAAGTCCGGATGTACAGCAGCTTCAGGGAGCCATGCTGGTGACTTTTTCCTGCAGGGAAATCACAGCAACGGTAGCGGAACTGGAGCAGAAAGGGATTCTGATCATCGGTATTATTGTTGTACTTGCAGTCCTGCTTGGCTATGTTCTGTCGACGGTCCTGGTGAAACCTTTTGCCCGCGTGACAAAGGCGATTGAAGATTTGACAGATGGCTATCAGAACGAGGAGATTTCTGTTCCGGACTATACGGAAACAGTGCTGATCACAGACGCATTCAATAAGATGGTGGCACGTATGAAAGTACTGGACGAATCCCGCCAGGAATTTGTTTCCAATGTGTCTCATGAACTGAAGACGCCTCTGACTTCCATGAAAGTATTGGCGGACTCTCTGGTAGGACAGCAGGGAGTGCCGGAAGAACTTTATCAGGAGTTTATGCAGGATATTACTGCGGAAATTGACCGCGAAAATAAGATTATTACAGACCTTCTTGCACTTGTAAAAATGGACAAGAAGACTTCGGATCTGAATATCACCCATATGGATATCAACCAGCTTCTTGAGGATATTCTGAAGCGGCTGCGTCCGATTGCGGACAAGCGACATATTGATCTGATCCTTGACAGTTTCCGTACAGTGGAGGCTGATGTGGATGAAATTAAATTTACTTCAGCGATCAGCAACCTGGTGGAAAACGGAATCAAATATAACGTGGATGACGGCTGGGTGCGTGTATCCCTGGATGCAGATCACAAATATTTTTATGTGACAGTTGCGGATTCCGGACTGGGAATTCCGGAAGATTCCATAGACCGTATTTTTGAGAGATTTTATCGTGTGGACAAATCTCATTCCAGAGAAATCGGCGGTACCGGTCTGGGACTTGCGATTACCAGAAGCAGCATAGCCATGCATCATGGCGTGATCAAGGTATTCAGCAAAGAAGGAGAAGGCACGACTTTCTCCGTTAGAATCCCGCTGTCATATATTCCGTAGGAGGTGTCAGATGAAGAAGTTTTTATCTATGTTTATGGCTGTTCTTCTGATCTGTATTCCGCTTGCGGGGTGTACGATTGAAGTGGAAGAGGAACCGCAGGAAGAAGCGGCTGTTTCTTATCATATTTATTATCTCAGCAGTGATGCGGCAGAGCTGATTGAGGAAGACTATATTCCGAAGGAAGAAACCACAGAGTATATGCTGAAAGATCTTATGCAGCGTCTTGGGAAAAAAGCTGCTGAGGGAGAGGAAATCAACCTTCTGCCAAAGGAAGTGACGATCAATTCCTATAAGCAGCAGGAAAACGTACTGATCATCGATTTTAACAGTCAGTACAGCAAAATGAGCAGAGCCAGGGAGGTTCTGGTTCGTGCCGGAATTGTGAAGACATTTATACAGGTTCCGGGAATCGGTGCTGTTCGCTTTACAGTGGGCGGAGAAGATTTGAAGGATTCCAGAAATGCGGTTGTGGGTGAAATGACAGAGGATACCTTTGTGGAGTATTCTGATGAAAATCTGGACAGTTACCGGTATGATACCTTTACCCTGTATTTTACAGACAAGACAGGTACCGGACTTGTAGAAGAGAAGAGAAACGTCTATTATAAACGAAATCTTCCAAAAGAACGTGTGGTACTGGAGCAGCTTGCCAAAGGTCCTATGGTAAAAGATCATTACCCGACGATTCCGGAAAGTGCAGCAGTGCTGAGTGTGATGACTGCAGACCGCGTCTGCTATGTAAGTATGGACGCAAGCCTTACCGATTATATTCCGGAGGTTTCGGAGGAGGCGGTGGTATATTCGATCGTCAATTCTCTTCTGGCTGTCGGTGATGCGGATAAGGTACAGATTTCCATAGAAGGGAAGAACACCGGTAATTTCGGGGAAAATCTTCCGGTATACAGCTATTATGAAAAAAATGAAGAACTGATTGTAACAGAATAGGAACGATCACAATTGTGTTTGCAGACAAGTGAGCGGTACCGCTGTTTTGAAAGCGATGTACCGGGGAGGAACGTTATGGGAAAACGTCCGTTATGTCTGGTCTGCATACTCCTGATGATTGTTTTGTGCCTTGCGGATGGACTGGGGATTTCACTGGTCAGAGGAAATCCTCTTCCCCGGTCCCTCCAGGCATGGCTGGAAACACATCCGGATGCTGTTATCTGCGGGGAGGTTCAGCAGTGTGCAGAAACCGAATATTCCCAGTCTGTCTATCTCAAAAATGTATCTTTGCTTCTGAAATCGGAAGGAGCAGAGAAGTCTGAAAAAATTTCCATCGAAAATGTAAGAGTTTTTTTAAAAAACAATAAAGAAAATGCCATGGAGAAAATACCTGCAGGAACATTGCTGAAAGTGTCCGGCAGGCTGGTTCGCGTGCCTGAAACAAGGAATCCGGGAGAATTTGACAGCCGGCAGTATTATGCGTGCAGGCATATTTATTATTTTCTGAAAGATGGTGTGATCGAAGAAAAATCGGAGTCTTTTTCTGTATATCTGCAGGGACTGGAAGATGTGAGAGAATGTTTTGTGAATGTTTTCGAGAACACTGCAGGAGCGGATGCACCGGTGTTTGAGGCAATGCTTCTCGGGGAAAAAGGCAATCTGGAAGAAGAAACAAAAATGCGGTATCAGATGGCTGGCATGATTCATATTCTGGCTATTTCGGGCATGCATATCAGCCTTCTGGGTGAAGGGGTAAACAGGTTTCTGAAAAAGGCGGGACTTGGGCTGTTTGCATCGGGAATGCTTGCTCTGGGTCTGATGCTGCAGTACGGGATGATGACCGGCGGAAGTGTGGCTGCCATGCGTGCAGTCTGTATGTTTCTGATGTCTGTGGGAGCACAGCTTCTGGGAAGATGTTATGACAGTCTCAGCGCACTGGGACTGTCGGCGGTCATACTTCTTCTCAGTGCGCCTGCAAATCTGTACAGCAGCGGATTTCTGCTGTCTTTTGGAGCGGTTCTGGGAATCCGGGCAGGAGCGGCTCTGGTAAAAATGACCGGAATAAAAAACAAAATCCTTACAGCATTACTTTCTTCTGCTGCGGTGCAGCTGGTGACGATGCCGGTGCTTCTGTATTTTTATGGAGAAGTTTCCATGGCTGGAATTTTTCTGAATCTTCTGGTGCTGCCAACTGTGGGGCTGGTGCTGCTGACTGGAGCTGCGGGAGGGCTTATTGGGCTTTTCAGCCTGAAAGCTGCGGCTGTGACATTGATTCCGGGGCGTGCTCTGTTATGGTTGTATGATTTCTGCTGTAAACTGGCAGGAAAGCTTCCGGTGTGTACCTGGATCGGAGGAAAACCGGAAATCTGGCAAATGATCATTTATTATGTGTTGCTGCTAATGGTATTTTTTGTGGGAAAAAAGGATGGATCTGCTGTCAGGATTTTTCGAAAAATCCAGGAAAAAGGGAAAGCTTCCGGAAGAGATAAAGTTCATGGCGAATGTTTCGGTCAGGAAAACGATAATCGGCGATACAAGTATATTCTGTGTGTCCTGCTGATGTGTACAGCAGTGCTCATACTCGGATGGCGTGACAGAAAAGGCCTGAAGATTACCTGCCTGGATGTTGGTCAGGGAGATGCCATTGTTCTGGAGACGGAGGAAGGATATCATTTTCTGGTTGATGGAGGCAGCAGCAATAAAACGAAGGTAGGACAAAAGCAGATTCTTCCCTTTTTAAAGAGCAGGGGGATTTCGAAGCTTGACGGGATTCTGATCTCACATACAGATCAGGACCACATCAGCGGAATTCAGGAATTGCTGGAGCTGATGGCGGAAGATCTTACCGGAATCCGTGCGGATAAACTGATTCTGCCAAAATGGACACAAAAGAATGAAGCGTATGAGGAACTGGAGAAAACAGCTCTGCGTTCCGGCGTGAAACCTGTATATGCAGGACACGGTGATATCATACAGGCGGGAAGACTGGAATTGGCGTTTCTGGCTCCTGTGATAAATGAGGAGCAGAAAGAAGAGCCGGATGTCAATGAGAATGGGATAGTCTGCGAGGTGAGATATGGTGATTTCCGAGGGCTTCTGACAGGGGATATCGGAATGGAAACCGAAAAGAAACTTCTGCCGTATCTGTCTGATATAGATTTTCTTAAAGTGGCTCATCATGGATCCCGGTATTCCACAGGAGCGGAATTTCTGCAAAAGGTTCGTCCGGAGATAGGTGTGATTTCCTGTTCTTCTTCGAATACCTACGGACATCCGTCGGATGAGACGATAGAAAGGCTGAAAATGGCCGGGTGCCGGGTGGAATATACGATGAAGAACGGGGCGATACAATGCAGGACTGATGGAACGAAAATCTGTGTGACAGAATGGCTGCAAAATAAGGAAAAATAATTTCCGGAAAGAAAAATAAAGAAAACAGCAAAAGAAGAAAAGGTTCCGGCAAGGATACAGGTGCCTTTACGACAGGGATCTTCCATTTGTGTGAAGTATAGAAAACGAAAACAAGAAATTGTGCAAAATATACAAAAAACTGAAATGAGAAGAAAAATGGAAAAGTAAATATAGTTCGAAAAAAATAATAATTAGGCCGATATTATGCAAAACATCAGACAATATTGACAGAGATAAAAAAGGGTGATAAGGTTTGTTTATAGAAAAACAAGCATTTTGTATGGCAAAATGCACAAAAGCAAAACCAGACAAGGAGGAAGAAGAAAACATGAAAAAAAGAGTATTTGCAATGTTGATGGCAGCAGCTATGGTATCCACTGCAGTTGTGCCGGTATTTGCGGAAGAGGCAGCAGAAGAGACTACTGAGGCTGGTACTGTCAATGATGTGAACGATCCGAATTATCAGTGGCCGGATTATTCAGGAGAAACACTGAACTTTATGTGGTGGGGATCTGATACACGTCATCAGAAAACCATCGAAGTCATCGAAATGTATGAAGAGCTGACCGGAATCGATATCGAATACGAATATGCAGACGGTTCCAGCTACTGGACCGTATTCCAGGCAAAAATGGCAGGAAACGAACTTCCGGATGTATTCCAGATGGGAAATAACTGGGCAACCTATTATGACACGATCGAGCCTCTGAACAGTTATATTGACAGCGGAATCATCGATACAAGCTCAATCAATGAAGCAATGCTTGCAACAACTGTAAACAATGCAAACGGTGATGTAACCGGTATTTCCAACGGAGCAAATGCAAGATGTTTTGCATATAATCCGGCAATTTTTGATGAATGCGGTGTGCCGTATCCGACTGAGAACTGGACATGGGATGATTTCGCAGCTGCATGCCGTGCCATTACCGAGCAGACCGGCAACCCTGCAATCACCACAGTAGAATACAACAGTCTTCTGTTCAGTGTGGTTACCCAGTGGAAAGAAGGTTATAACTTCTATGCGATGGATGGAAGCGATTTTGCATTTGAAGGCGATACGGAACCGATCGCATACTTTATGAACCTGTACAACGATCTGATGAAAGAAGGATGCATCGGTGACTGGGGTATCCAGAATGAAATCGGACAGAACGTGGAAGCTGACTGGATCGCATACGGTGACGCAGCGATGATCATGCTTTCTTCCAACCAGTTCCAGGCTCTGAGTAATGCAGCATCCGAGAACGGAATTGAACTGGAACTCTGCACACTGCCGAAAGTTTCCGCAGACGGACAGTCCGGTATGGTAGTTCGTTCCTCTCAGCAGCTGAGCATTTACTCCAAATCTGAGAAAAAAGAAATCGCAGCAAACTTCATTAACTTCTTTGCAAACAGTATTGAAGCAAACAAGATTCTCAACTGTGAGCGTGGTGTTTCCATTAACAGCGCAGTACTTGAGGCGCTCAAGGCCGACAGCACTCTGACAGATGCGACAACTGCAAAAGTATATGATATCATCGATCTGATTGGTTCCATGGAAGATACCAAGAATTCCAGCCCGGCAGAACCTACCGCAAATGAAGAAATCTCTGACGTTCTTAAGAAAGAATATGCACAGGGTCTCTACAATGGTTCTTACGAAAATGGTGAGGAAGCAGCTGAAGCATTCTGGGCAGAAGCACAGGAAATCTGGGCAAAATTCGAAACACAGGAATAAAGAATTTTGATGAAACCGCGCTCTGAAGGATTTCCTTCAGGGCGCATTTTTTAAGGAGGATGACTATGAAAGAAAGCAGAAAAGCTTCACTGAAAGCATTTCTGAATAATGATAATACCGTGGGATATATTTTTGCGGCACCGTTTATTATCGGATTCTGTGGATTGACTCTGATTCCGATGGCGCTGTCTTTATATTATTCCTTCTGTGATTATAAAATTGGCGGAAATGCATTATGGATTGGTCTGCAGAATTATCTGAATCTGTTTAAAGATGCCACATTTGGAAACTCAATTATGGTGACACTGCAGTATGTATTGATCGGAGTACCGCTGAAGCTGGTTTTTGCATTATTTATTGCAATGCTTCTGACAAGACCTACCAGACTTCAGGGAATCTACCGTGCGGTATATTATATTCCGTCTCTGATCGGTGGTTCCGTGGCAGTTGCACTGGTATGGAAACAGCTTTTTGGAAGCCGCGGTCCGATTGTAAGCTTTATCAAGAGTATGGGTGTGACGGGATTTAACTTTTTTGGCAGTACGACATGGGCATTTATTCCGCTGGTGCTCTGTAATGCATGGCAGTTTGGTTCTTCCATGCTGATCTTTGCATCCGGGCTTAAGCAGATTCCTATGGATTATTATGAAGCGGCAGAGATTGACGGAGCCGGTGCAGTGAAAAGATTCTTTAAGATTACCCTTCCGTGTCTGTCTCCGATTATTCTGTTTAACCTTCTGATGCAGCTGATTTCCGGATTTATGACTTTTACACAGGCGCAGATCATCACAAACGGCGGTCCGAATCATGCGACAGAATATGTTTCCCTGTTCATCTTTACAGAGGGATTTTCTTATGGACATATGGGATATGCCTGTGCGGCATCCTGGATTATCCTGATCATTATGGCGGTTACCACCGGCATTATTTTCAAGACATCCAAGACCTGGGTATTTTATGAAGCAGATGAATAAGGAGGCCTTGAGATGAAAGCAAAGAAGAATATTTACACCGTATGTTATCATGTGTTTGTAGTGCTGTTTGGCTTGCTGATGATTTATCCGGTAATCTGGATGATCTTAAGTTCTTTCAAAATGAAAAGCGAAATTCTGGGAAATAATGCGCCGTTTTTCCCGACAGAATGGGTTTTTGAGAACTATCCCAACGGCTGGAAAGGTGCCGGAGAATACAGCTTTGCCACATATTTTAAGAACTCGATCGTCATTTCTGTACTGGCTACAGTGGGAACGGTCGTGAGTTCTGCAATGGTTGCCTATGCGCTGGCACGAGTAAAATTTAAAGGCAGGAAATTCTGGTTTACCTGCATGATTATGACCATGCTTCTTCCGGGACAGGTTCTGATGATTCCTCAGTACATTATCTGGAACAATCTTCATATGGTGGGTACGTTTGTTCCGATGATTCTGCCGAAATTTCTGGGAGTACCATTCTTTATTTACATGATGATGCAGTTTATCAAAGGACTTCCAAAAGAGCTGGATGAGGCGGCGATGATTGACGGATGCAACCGTTATCAGATTTTTTCAAAAATAGTGCTTCCTCTTCTGGGACCATCGATTATTACGACTGTTGTAATTCAGTTCTACTGGGTATGGGATGATTATATGGGACCATTGCTTTATCTTACCAAGCCGGGACTTTATACAGTATCCTTCGCAATCAAAAACTTTGCGGATGTTCAGGGAACCAATTTCGGCCCGATGTTTGCCATGTCCACACTGTCACTGATTCCGGTATTCCTGTTGTTCCTGTTCTTTAACCGTTATCTGATGGACGGTGTAACAGCGGGAAGTGTCAAAGGCTGATACAGGAGAAAACGATGATAAACAGAAAAGAACTGCTGAAACGAAACAGTCCCGTACTTGACCGGTGGGAGGCGGAAAGTCCGCTGACTGTGGGGAATGGAGAACTGGCATTTACTGCAGATATCACAGGACTCCAGACATTTTATGAGGAGCAGAAAGTACAGTATGTACCACTCTGTACGATGAGTCAGTGGGGCTGGCACAGTGCACCGGCAGGGGAAAAGAGAACTGTCTGGTACAGGCCGGAGGACATCCGGAAAACGCCTTACGAAAGCCCGAAGGGAACGGTTTTTTACGCTTCAGAAGTGCAGCCGGGAAATGAAGAAATCTATCATTGGCTTCGCGAAAATCCGCACAGACTGAACCTGATCAGAGTCGGATTTTTGTGGGATGGAGAAGCAATTCATCCGGAACAGGCAGGAGATTGTTTTCAGGTTCTGGATCTGGAAAGCGGGATTTTGAAAAGCCGTTTCGTTCTGGAAGGATATCCGGTGGAGACGGAAACTGTCTGTGCAGGTACGAAAGATGTTCTGGGATTTTCTGTCCGGTCTGAAGCATTGGCGAAGGGAAGATTGTCTGTGCTGCTAGCATTTCCATACGGAAGCAGTGATATTACGGCTTCGGACTGGGAGCATGAAGACTGGCATGAAACGGTATTGAAAGAAGATGTATTTGTCCGTGTGCTTGACAGGGACAGCTACAAAGTCCGGCTGCGAACGGAGACTTCAGCGGAACTTGTTCCGAAGAAAAAGCACGAATGGATTTTGCGTGGAAATGAAAACTCTCTGGTATTTACGCTGGTATTTGGAAATGAGAAAGAACCGGAAATCAGTAATTTTGCAGATGTTATGTCAGACAGCCGCTCCCGATGGAGGGATTTCTGGAGTACCTGCGGGATGATCGATCTGCATGAATCGACAGATGAGAGAGCATGCGAACTGGAGCGGAGAATTGTACTTTCCCAATATCTTCTGGCTATTCAGTCTATGGGGTCTGTTCCGCCTCAGGAGACGGGACTTACCTGCAACAGCTGGTATGGGAAGTTTCATCTGGAGATGTACCCCTGGCACTGCGCATGGGCGGCGCTCTGGAATAAGCCGGAGCTTTTGCATGGAAGTCTGGACTGGTACCGGATGCATCTGGATCAGGCAAGGGAGAATGCGGCATGCAATGGTTACCGGGGAGCCAGGTGGCCCAAAATGACGGACAGAGATGCAGCAGACAGTCCGTCTTCCATTGCGGTACTCCTGATCTGGCAGCAGCCGCATATTCTGTGGATGCTGTATCTGGTCTGGAATGCAGAAAAAGAGGATGCACTTCTGGAAAAATTCTGGGAGGTCATTGAGGAGACGGCACGTTTTATGTGCGATTTTGCTGTTTTTGATGCGGAAAAAGGATGCTATGATCTGCCGTCACCGATGATTCCTGCGCAGGAAGAACATGATCCGCGCACAACGAAGAATCCGGCCTATGAACTGGAGTACTGGCAGTTTGCCCTTGAGACAGCGGCTGACTGGGCGGACAGACTGGGCAGGGACAGTGAAAACTGGAGGGAAGTAGCGGAACATATGGCACCTCTGCCGGAAAAGGACGGACGATATCTTGCCTGTGAGACCTGTCCGGAAACGTTTGAGCGGTTTAACAGAGATCATCCGTCGATGACAGCTGCTTTTGGCCTGCTTCCGGGACGGAGAATCCAGCCGAAGAAAATGAAAAATACACTGGAAAAAGTGATGGAATGCTGGGAATTTGATACTGCATGGGGCTGGGATTTTGCAATGCTGGCCATGACAGCGGTACGGCTGGGAGATCCGGATACGGCAATCGATATTCTGCTGAAAGATACTCCTAAAAATTCTTATGTTGCCAGTGGAAATAATTATCAGAAAACAAGAACAGATCTGCCTCTGTATCTGCCGGGAAACGGATCGCTTCTGCTTGCATCTGCCATGATGACAGCCGGATACAAAGGCTGTACAGAAGCTTTGCCGGGCTTTCCGAAGAATGGTAAATGGAAGGCAGAGTTTGAGAATATCATGCCGTTTCCGGACTGAAGATTTCCGGAAGGTAAGGAGAAAAAGATGATTCAGAATCCGATCTTGAAGGGATTTTGCCCGGATCCCAGTATCGTCCGGGTGGGGCAGGATTATTACATTGCAACCTCGACTTTTGAATGGTGGCCGGGAGTTCATCTGTGGCATTCCAGAGATCTTGCCCACTGGGAACAGCTTCCGTCGCCGCTGAACCGCATATCACAGCTGAATATGCTGGGAAATCCCACATCCGGAGGAATTTGGGCGCCGGATATCAGCTACGATGGAAAACGGTTTTATCTGGTTTTTACAGATGTAAAGACCAAAAAAGGACGGTATTATAATAATCATAATTATCTGGTATGGGCAGAGGATATCTGCGGCCCCTGGTCAGATCCTGTTTATCTGAACAGTACCGGTTTTGATCCATCCCTGTTTCATGACAGTGACGGGCGCAAATATCTGGTCAATATGCGGAATGGATTTAAGGGAGTGCTTGTACAGGAATTTGATCCTGTGAGCGGGAAACTTACCGGTGAAGTGAGGAATGTTTTTCGCGGAACAGAAATCGGATTTACAGAAGGACCGCACATTTATCATGTCGGGGACTGGTATTACTGTTTGACTGCAGAGGGCGGTACCGGATATGATCACTGTGTGACAATGGCACGCGCGCGTTCTGTATGGGGTCCATACGAAGTGGATCCGGAAAATCCTGTGCTGACTTCCGATACGAATAACCCGGATATTCTGCAGAAAGCCGGGCATGGTGACCTGGTGGAAACACAGAATGGGGACTGGTATCTGGTGCATTTGTGTGCCAGACCGCCTCACGGGGAAAAAAGGTGTATACTGGGGAGAGAAACCGGAATCCAGAAAGTGTTCTGGAATGAAAAGGGCTGGCTGCGGCTGTGCTGCGGAGGAAGAATTGCACAGAATGAAACAGAAAGTCCGAAAGGAATCGAATCCTGGATTCCTGCGGCACAAAAGGAACAGGATGATTTTGAGGAAAATGCTCTGGATGTGAGGTATTCTGTACCGAGAGTTCCGCTGGGGGAATGCGTTTCCCTTACAGAACGTCCGGGATGGCTGCGGCTGTATGGACAGGAGTCTCTGAATTCCCTGCACCACGTCAGTCTTGTGGCTGTACGGCAGAGCGAATATCAGGCAGCGGCACAGACCTGTATGGAATTTTATCCGGACTGTCCGGAGCAGTTTGCCGGTTTGTCCTATATGTATGATGCAGCTAATTTTTATCTGTTCGGTAAGACTGTGGATGAGGAAGGACAGCCAATCCTCTGTGTGATCAAAACAGACACGCTGATCACAACGGATGAAATCGTTCCGGTAAAACTTCCGGAGAAGGGGCCGTTGTGGCTTCGCATTGTTTCAGGAAGCAAAGAGGCATCCTGCCTGTACTCCTTTGATGGACAGAACTGGCTGGATACAGGAGCAAGGCTGGATACGGAGATTCTGACAGATGAGCACTGCCGGGGTTTTACGGGGGCTCATATGGGAATGTATTGTCATGATATGACCGGCAGAAGATGCTATGCGGATTTTGATGATTATTTCATGAACTGCCGGGAAGAGGATGGGAGCTTTTCTCCTATGTAGGACTGAGGGCGTACAGAGGGAGTTTCCTTTTCCTTTTGTTTCTGGCACTGGCGGCGGTATTTCAAAGGAGTGGTTTCCGTATATTTGCGGAATGTTTTTTCGAAATAGGTAATGCTGCCGTATCCAAGGAATTCGGCGATTTCCGTAATATTCATGTCACTGTCCGCCAGAAGCTTTCGGGCAAGCTGGATGCGGTTGACGTTGATGAATTCATTGACGGTATAGCCTGTGAATTCTTTGAAGACCCGGCTTAAATAGCTTTTGCTCATATAGAAGCGCCTGGCCACCTGATCCAGAGAATCTGCTTCTGTGCAGTTGGCGGAAATATAGGAAGCAACTTCTGAAACCTTCTGATGTGAGGCTGTGAGTGAAAGTGGGGCAACCGGTTCATTGCATTCCAGATAACGCAGGGAGAAAAAAAGCAAACGCGTGAGTTTGTTCAGCGCCATGAGTTTGTATCCGGGATCGCGTTTCTGGATTTCCTGTGCGATTCCATCCAGAAGATCTGTGACATATTTCTGATCTTCCGGGGTCAGTGCGATAATTCCCTGATGCTGGGAAAAAAACTGAGAAAGCTCCAGTTCCCCGGTGCAGGACAGAACAGAGGCAAGAGGCTCATTTTTCAATTCGATCACAATTCGTTCGTGATAGGAATCACCGGACTGACTGGTCATGTGAATGGTGTTTTTGTTTATAAAGACCAGATTTCCGGCACAGACATGATAAATCTGATTTTCGATGAAATAAGATCGCTCCCCGCTGATGAGATAGTAGATTTCATATTCATCATGGGTATGTTTGGCCGGCATATTGAATTCAAAATTACGAATAATACGGCTGATGGTAACTCCTTCCATCGCTTCTTCGTAGATGACATTTCGCATAAGTTCCTCCTTGTCATGACATGAGCGGCAGGGTTTCTGTGTGTGAAAAGGGGCAGACAGAATTCTGTTCCGGATGGTTTCGGGTAATAGGAGATATAACGTACGGAAAATACGTTGATAAAAAAGGGGCAGAATGTTTTGCCCCCTGTTTCTTTACAATTATTATACTATATTTTGAGAGGACAGAAAGGGAAAAAATTATGAAATATGCAGAGGGAAAGGTATCGGAAGTACAGATTGCTTATATTGGTGGAGGATCACGGGGATGGGCCTGGACTTTTATGACCGACCTGGCTCTGGAGCCTTCTATGAGCGGCACGATCCGCTTATATGATCTGGACAGGGATGCGGCAGAAGCAAACGAGATTATTGGAAATCGGGTGAGCCGCCGTGAAGAAGCTGTCGGAAAGTGGGAATACAGAACCTGCAGCAGTCTGGAAGATGTGCTGACGGGTGCGGATTTTGTGGTGATTTCAATTCTTCCGGGAACGTTTGATGAAATGGCAGTGGATGTTCACATGCCGGAACGTCTGGGAATTTATCAGTCAGTCGGGGATACGGCGGGACCGGGAGGGATTATCCGTGCTCTTCGCACGATTCCCATGTATGTGACGATTGCAGAAGCAATCAAGAACTACGCACCGAAAGCATGGGTGATCAATTATACCAATCCCATGAGCCTTTGTGTCAAAACACTGTATCGGGTATTTCCGGAAATTAAGGCTTTTGGCTGCTGTCATGAGGTGTTTGGAACCCAGAAGGTACTGAAGGGAATCGTGGAGGAAACTTTTGGGATTACCGGTATCGAACGAAAAGATATCCATGTGAATGTGCTGGGAATTAATCATTTTACCTGGTTTGACTATGCTTCTTATGAGGGAATCGATTTATTTCCGGTGTATCGGGAATATATTGAAAAGCATTTTGAAGAGGGATATAAAGAAAATGACGGAAACTGGGCCAATGCCTCTTTTGAATGCAAACACAGAGTCAAATTTGATCTGTTTCGCCGTTACGGTATGATTGCGGCAGCCGGTGACCGTCATCTGGCAGAATTCATGCCGGGGGATGAGTATCTGAAAGACCCGGAAACCGTGGCTGGATGGGATTATGGCCTGACAACGGTGGAATGGAGAAAAGAAGATTTGAAGAATCGTCTGGAAAAGAGCCGCAGGCTTCTGGAAGAGAACGAAGAAGTGGAACTGAAACCGACAGGAGAAGAGGGAATTCTGCTGATCAGAGCGCTCTGCGGTCTGGATCGTATGGTCAGCAATGTGAATATACCAAATACGAATCATCAGATCCCGAACCTTCCCGCAGATGCCATTGTGGAGACAAATGCAGTGTTTGAACGGGATGCGATCCGTCCGCTGATTGCAGGAAATCTTCCGGAAAATGTGAAAGCACTGATTATGCCTCATATTGAAAACCATGAATATACACTGGAAGCAGCGCTGGCATGTGATAAAGAACTGGTAGTCCGGGCATTTCTGAATGATCCGAATGTCAGATCTGCCAAATGTTCGGAGGAAAAAGTGCGAAAACTGGTGGATGACATGATTCAGGGAACGATGGAATATCTTCCGGAAGGCTGGAGAAAATAAGCGGAACGTAAGAAGCAAAAAGCTGGAAAAAATATACCCTTTCTGTGTGTGGCTGAGAGTGAAGAAAACAATCATCCGGCAGGTTCCTGTCAATGAAAATTCCCATGTACAGATGACAATGGAATGTGCTAAAATAGGTGTTGCCTAAAAGAAAAGATGACGGGAGCCCAAAGAGTGAAAAACATACAGGAAGATATCAAAACAGGAAATTTCAAACAAGTGTATCTTCTGTTCGGAGAGGAAGCGTATCTGAAACAGCAGTACAAACAGAAACTGGTGGATGCGCTGAATCCGGACGGAGATACGATGAATTTCAGCCGCTATGAGGGAAAGGGAATTGAAGTAAAAGGAATTATCGATCTTTGTGAGACGATGCCCTTTTTTGCAGACCGCAGAGTGATTTTACTGGAGGATACCGGATTTTTTAAGAATAAATGTGAGGAACTGGCAGATTATATGAAAGAACTGCCGGATTATATGGTTCTGATCTTTGCGGAATCAGAAGTGGATAAACGCAGCAGAATGTACAAAACAGTAAAAAGTGCCGGACGTGCCGTGGAGTTTGCCAGACAGGATGAAAAGATGCTGATGCGCTGGGCGGCAGGTGTTCTGGCAAAAGAAGGCAAAAAAATCACCCAGAGAGACATGGAACTTCTTCTGGCAAAGACCGGTACAGACATGGGAAATCTCCGCATGGAACTGGAAAAACTGATCACTTATACCTGGGGACGGGAGGTGGTCACTTCCGGGGATATTGAGGAAGTTTGTACGACTCAGACCCAGAATAAGATTTTTGATATGGTGCGTGCAGTTACAGAAAAGAATCAGAAGAAGGCACTGGATCTGTATTATGATCTGCTCACCCTGAAAGAGCCACCGATGAGGATTCTGTTTCTTCTTGCCAAACAGTATCGCCAGATGTTTCTGGCAAAACAGCTGTCAGTTGAGGGGGCTTCTCAGAATGAGATCATGTCGAGGCTGGGCGTTCCGGCTTTTGCAGTAAGAAATATTCTGTCCTGCGCCAGAGCGTATTCCCTGCAGGAACTGGAAGAGGCGGTCCGGGATTTTGCGGATGCGGAAGAAGCGGTAAAGACAGGACGTCTAGGAGATGTCCTGAGTGTGGAATTGCTGATTATTAAATACAGTACTGCGAAAAAAAAGACAGTCACATGACGGTTGTGACTGTCTCTTTTAATTATAAGCTTATAATTAAAAAATAGAAAATTCGTCTATTAGCCGATGCTGTTAACGGCTTTTGTTAAACGGGAAACTTTTCTAGCGCAGTTGTTTTTGTGATAAACACCTTTGGAAGTTGCTTTGCTGATAGTGGAGATTGCATTTGTTAATGCAGCCTGTGCAGCTTCCTTATCCTTGTTCTCTACTGCAACTTCAACTTTCTTAATGGAAGTCTTAACAGCGGAACGGATAGCTTTGTTTCTCGCAGCTTTGGTTCTGTTAACTAAGATTCTTTTTTTAGCAGATTTAATGTTAGCCAATTTGTACACCTCCAATTCAGGGTAATAGTAAAAGTATTTGACGCAGGAACAGACACGGGCGCCCCTGCGAACATGCTTATATATTTTATGATAAATTGTAAAGAATGTCAATATATATTTCTGATAAAATATGATTTGTTATTTTGATATTTTTGGAAAAAACAACCGGAAATTTTATCAAAAAAATAATACAAACTGTAAGATCACAGTTCCGCCATGATCGCAGAACCTGTTTTTGTAAAAACCGGAAAACATACATATTTTCAAAAAAAACGTAAAGACTTACTACTAAATAAAAAAGATTTTCGTGCAGAATCGAACTGCAGCGAAGAATCCGGCAAAGAAAGAGTTTTTCTTAAAAAGTGTACATGGTAAATTCTTATACATCTTGGAGGACGAGAGCATGAGGGACAATTACAGAGTCAGAACAGACCTGGCGCTGGAGACGACAGAGCGCTTTGCACAGGGGCATGTGGAAATACGCGGTGTGGAAATTCAGGAAGATTACAATGAAGAAAAAGACATCCGTACAACAGTCGTATGGATCCGCACGGAAAATGGAGCAAAAGCCATGGGAAAACCTCAGGGACATTACATTACCATTGAAGCTCCGAATCTGTCCATTCCGGATGAGGATTATCACAGAGAAGTTTCGGAGGAAGTGGCAAAACACCTGAGACATCTGATCGATCTGGAAACAGAGAAATCCATTCTGGTGGTAGGGCTGGGAAATCAGGCAATCACAGCGGATTCCCTGGGGCCTCATGTGGTGGAAAATCTTCATATCACCCGTCATGTTATCCGGGAATACGGGCTGAAAGGAATGGGTGAGGAAAAGATGCATCAGACCAGCGGAATTGTTCCGGGAGTGATGGCGCAGACGGGAATGGAAACTTCGGAAATCGTGGAGGGTGTGGTAAGTGAGACAAAACCGGATGTGGTGATTGCCATTGATGCACTGGCTGCCCGCAGTGTGAAAAGGCTGAACAGGACGATTCAGATCACTGATACAGGAATCCACCCTGGTTCCGGTGTGGGAAACCATCGGATCGGATTGACGGAAGAAAACCTTCGGGTAAAAGTGATCGGAATAGGAGTTCCTACCGTAGTGGATGCTGCAACAATTGTACATGATTCCATGGCGCATCTTCTGGATGCTCTGGATGAAGCGGAGCAGAAAGAATTTCTGGAGGAGATGATCTCTCCTCATCTTCACAGTATGTTTGTGACTCCGAAAGACGTGGATGAGACCGTGAAATATCTGAGTTTCACCATTTCTGAAGGTTTGAATCTGGCTTTTTTACAGAGATAAAAGCCGGGAAGCAATATACCGGCACGGTTGTCCGTAATTTAGTATAATCTGCAGGAAGCTGTCATAGGATAACTTGAAAGAGGTGATCGTGTGACAAATTTCCAGAAGGCATGCTGTGTGATATTAAGTCTGTGTTTTTTTGCTGTGATGGCACTGGCGCCGGAGCCTTTTTATCTGAAAGAGAATCTGTACAGACAGTTTCCCCTGTATTGCTTTCTGGAAAGAAACGCGGTGCAGGCGCGAAAGAGAGAAGATCCGGAAACCGGTGAAAAAATCATTGCGGCAAATTCGGAATATATAGCTGGACAGGTCCTGAATGAAAATAACAAAAACGAGCAGAGAATTCTGGAAGAAGACAGTCAACAGGAAGGAACGGATTTGGAAAGTGAAAGAAAAGTAACAGAAAAAACAGATGCAGAAATTGAACCAGATATTTCGGAAGAAGCAGAACAGGAACCGGAAACAGGTATTTCAGAAGAAACAGATCTGGAAAGCGGAACGGTAGTTCCGGGAAATACAGATTCGGTATCCGAAGAATCCAGTCCTCATCCGGAGGTGGATCTTTCTCCGGAGTCTTTGGCAGATTATGATTACCTTTTGGGGCAGTTTTTTATCCTGGACTCCAATACTGCCACCAGTCCGGAGCAGCTGAACGCCGCGCGGTTTCTCGAGGAAGATCTGACGATCGATAAAAATGCGTTACAGCCTCAGATCCTGATCTACCACAGTCACAGTCAGGAAACCTTTGCGGATTCCAGAGAGGGTGTTCCGGAGGATACCATTGTAGGTGTGGGAACCTGCCTTTCCAATATTCTTACAGAAAAATACGGCTACAATGTGATTCATGTTACGGAAACTTTTGATATCATAGACGGGGAAGTCGACAGGAGCCGTGCTTATGATTTTGCCCGGGAGTATGTGGAACAGGTGCTGGCGGAAAATCCATCGATAGAGGTAGTGATCGATCTGCACAGGGACGGTGTTCCGGATGACCGGCATCTGGTTACAGAAATCAATGGAAAAGATACAGCCCAGATTATGTTTTATAATGGATTGAGTTATACAGTGAACAATGGCCCTGTAGAATACCTGCCCAATCCATATATACAGGATAATCTGGCTTTTTCTTTTCAGCTGGAATATCAGTCTGCCATGTATTATCCGGATTTTTACAGAGGAATTTATCTGGCCGGACTTCGGTATAATCTCCATCTTCTTCCAAAAACTCTTCTTCTGGAAGCAGGTGCACAGAACAATACCATTCAGGAAGTAAAAAACGCAATGGAGCCTTTTGCTGATATTCTCAATAAAGTTCTTTGCGGAACCGGTGAAATTTGGTAAAATATCACAAAAATATCACAAACATGAGTTCGGTTAGCATAAAGCCGATGACAAATCCAGCGGGTTTATGCTATAATAGCGTTCTAGTATACCGAATAACAGACAAGTCAGATGTATCAGCTATTTCACTTACGATGTGCTGGTACATGGATGGAAAAAATAAGAGGAGGAAGGTCTTAATGACAGACCAGAGTAAGATTCGTAATTTTTGTATTATTGCACATATTGATCATGGGAAATCTACCCTTGCAGACAGAATTATTGAAATGACAGGACTTCTGACAGAGCGCGAGATGCAGGCACAGGTTCTGGATAATATGGATCTGGAGCGTGAGCGCGGCATTACGATCAAATCCCAGGCTGTGCGCATTGTTTATAAAGCAAAAGACGGGGAGGAATATATTTTTAATCTCATCGACACACCGGGGCATGTGGATTTTAACTATGAGGTTTCCAGAAGCCTTGCAGCCTGTGATGGTGCAGTTCTGGTAGTAGATGCTGCACAGGGAATTGAGGCCCAGACCCTTGCCAATGTTTATATGGCTTTGGATCATGATCTGGATGTGATTCCGGTAATCAATAAGATCGATCTGCCGAGTGCAGATCCGGAGAGGGTCATTAATGAAATTGAGGATGTCATTGGACTGGAAGCACAGGATGCTCCCCGTATTTCTGCCAAGACAGGACTGAACGTGGAAGATGTTCTGGAAGAAATCGTGGCCAAAATTCCTGCGCCCTCAGGAGATGCGGATGCGCCTCTGAAGGCTCTGATTTTTGACTCTGTATATGATCCTTATAAGGGAGTTATTGTGTTCTGCCGTCTGATGGATGGCCGTGTAAAAAAAGGAACACCGATTCGTATGATGGCTACCGGATTTAAGGCAGAGGTTGTGGAAGTCGGATATTTTGGTGCAGGTCAGTTTATTCCCTGTGAAGAACTGACAGCGGGCATGGTTGGGTATATTACGGCAAGTATCAAGAATGTGAGAGATACCCGCGTGGGTGATACAGTTACAGATGATTCCAATCCCTGTGCAGAGGCACTTCCCGGTTACAAAAAAGTGAATCCCATGGTTTACTGCGGACTGTATCCGGCTGATGGGGCGAAATACGGCGATCTACGCGACGCATTGGAGAAGCTGCAGCTGAATGATGCCTCTCTGTTTTATGAGCCGGAGACTTCCGTTGCGCTGGGATTTGGTTTCCGCTGCGGTTTCCTTGGACTTCTTCATCTGGAGATTATCCAGGAACGTCTGGAGCGGGAGTACAACCTTGATCTGGTAACTACCGCACCGAGTGTTATTTATAAAGTGCATAAGACGAACGGAGAAGTGATCGATCTGACAAATCCGACGAACCTTCCGGATCCGTCGGAAATTGAATATATGGAAGAGCCGATGGTCAATGCGGAGATTATGGTTACGACAGAGTTTATCGGCGCGATCATGGATCTCTGCCAGGAGCGCAGAGGTCAGTACGGCGGTATGGATTATATGGAAGAGACGAGAGCTCTCCTGAAATACAAGCTGCCTTTGAATGAGATTATTTATGACTTTTTTGATGCACTGAAATCCCGTTCCAGAGGATATGCATCTCTGGATTATGAATTATGCGGATATGAACGCAGTGAACTGGTGAAACTGGATATTCTGGTGAACAGAGAAGAAGTGGATGCTCTGTCCTTTATCGTACATGCGGATACTGCCTATGAGAGAGGCCGCAAAATGTGTGAAAAACTGAAAGAGGAAATTCCGCGCCAGCTGTTTGAGATTCCGATTCAGGCAGCGATCGGCAGCAAGATTATCGCCAGAGAAACGGTTAAGGCCATGCGTAAAGATGTTCTTGCCAAATGTTATGGCGGTGATATTACCCGTAAGAAGAAACTTCTGGAGAAACAGAAGGAAGGTAAGAAACGAATGCGTCAGGTAGGAAATGTGGAAATTCCGCAGAAAGCCTTTATGAGTGTGCTGAAGCTGGATGACAAATAAGGAGCTGATCATGAACAGGAGATATGTCAGAAAATGTCTGCTGGCTGCGGTTCTTTTGTCATGCAGTCTGTTTTCCGGCTGTGGGTGCGCAAAAGAAAAGGATCCGGAAAGCCAGCAGGTGATGGAGATTACGATCACGCCGGAGCCCACCCCTACCCCGGATCCAATGGAAATCAATCCCGATGCAGTGGTGACAAATGGAAATATGACCATGGTAAATGAATATCTGGCGGGAGAGTAAACAAATGCCGAAATCAGCTTGTGCAGAGCGGGAGAAGTGCGTACCTCTGGAACTTTACGTGCATATCCCGTTCTGTGTGAAAAAATGTGATTATTGTGATTTTTTATCAGGTCCTGCAGGAACAGAACGCCGCAGAGAATATGTGCAGGCTCTTCTGAAAGAAATTCAGGGGGTGCCTCCGGCAGAAGGGTACGAAGTGATATCTGTATTTTTCGGCGGAGGTACGCCATCTTTGCTCGAGGCAGAACAGATCAGAGAACTTCTTTTTTGCCTGAAAAAGAAATTTTTATTTTCCCCGGATGCCGAGATTACCATAGAGGCAAATCCGGGGACTTTAACGAAAGAAAAACTGGAAATCTACCGAAACGCAGGAATCAACCGGCTGAGTCTGGGACTGCAGTCGGCGGATAACCGGGAACTTCGGGAGCTTGGCAGGATCCACACCTATGAGGAATTCCTGGAAAGCTTTTTTCTTGCAAGGAAAGCAGGTTTTGACAATATTAATGTGGATCTGATGTTTGCTGTTCCGAAGCAGACCTGTGAGGGATGGGAACACACGCTCAGGACTGTGGCAGAACTGAAACCGGAACATATATCGGCTTACAGTCTGATTATTGAAGAAGGGACTCCTTTTTCTGAGAGAGACCTGAATCTGCCGGATGAAGAGACGGAGTACCGGATGTATGAAGATACGGCGAAAATTTTGGGCCAATATGGATATCATCAGTACGAAATCTCCAATTACGCAGAACCCGGGCGGGAATGCCGTCATAATACCGGTTACTGGAGACGGACGGAATATCTCGGACTGGGACTTGGTGCATCGTCTCTTTACCAGGATGTGCGTTTTTCCAATACTTCAGATATGGAGGAATACCTGCGTGAAGACAGTTGTCCGGACAAAATCCGAAGAGAACTCCATCGTCTGACAGAGAAAGAAAAAATGGAGGAATTCATGTTCCTGGGACTTCGGATGACAGAAGGAATCCGGGCAGAGGATTTTGCCGGGTGTTTCGGCATATCTCTGGATGAGGTGTATGGAGAGATTCTGAGAAAATATGAGTCCGGAGGATTTCTGGAACAACAAGACGGATTCTGGCGTTTTACCCGCAGTGGAATCCATGTGAGCAATACGATACTGGCAGAATTTTTGTTTTGAATAAATATGGAGGCACAAATGGCTGCAAATACAACAGGTAAAAATTTTATCAAAATACGCGGTGCGAATGTGAATAATCTGAAAAATTTAAGTGTGGATATTCCAAGAAACCAGTTTGTTGTACTGACAGGTGTGAGTGGTTCAGGAAAATCTTCGCTTGCTTTTGATACCATTTATGCAGAAGGACAGAGACGCTATATGGAGTCACTGTCTTCCTATGCGAGACAGTTTCTGGGACAGATGGAAAAACCGGATGTGGATCTTATCGAGGGTCTGCCGCCTGCAATTTCCATCGATCAGAAGTCTACCAACCGAAACCCTCGTTCTACTGTGGGAACGGTGACCGAAATTTATGATTATTTCCGTCTTCTTTATGCCAGAGTGGGAATTCCCCATTGCCCCAAATGCGGAAGAGAGATTCGCAAGCAGACGGTGGATCAGATGGTGGATTCCATTATGGCATTTCCGGAACGCACCAGAATCCAGCTTCTGGCTCCGGTTGTCCGGGGGCGCAAGGGAACTCATGCGAAGCTTCTGGAACAGGCCAAGAAAAGCGGCTATGTCCGTGTACAGATTGACGGAAGCCTGTATGAGCTGTCGGAAGAAATTTCTCTGGACAAAAATCTGAAGCATAATATTGAGATCGTGGTAGATCGTCTTGTAGTAAAACCGGGGATTGAAAAACGTCTGTCAGATTCCATTGAGACGGTCATGAATCTGGCCGATGGACTTCTGATGGTGGATACCATGGATGGAAATATTCATAATTACAGCCAGAGCTTTGCGTGTCCGGACTGTGAGATCAGTATTCCTGAGATTGAACCGAGAAGCTTTTCCTTTAATAATCCGTTTGGTGCCTGTCCGGCCTGTCTGGGTCTGGGATACAAAATGGAATTTGATCCGGATCTGATGATCCCGGACAAGTCTCTGAGTATTTCAGAAGGAGCAATCCGGGTGACAGGATGGCAGTCCTGTACAGATAAGGGAAGTTTTACAAGAGCGATTCTGGACGCTCTTTCCCGGGAATACCAGTTCAGTCTGGATACTCCGTTTCAGGAGTATCCGCAGGAAATTCAGGATATGCTGATTTACGGCACCAACGGACACTCAGTCAAGGTGCATTATAAAGGACAGCGCGGTGAAGGCATTTACGATGTGGCGTTTCCGGGACTGATCAAAAATGTGGAGCAGCGATACCGTGAAACCGGTTCAGATACGATGAAACAAGAATATGAGACTTTTATGCGGATTACTCCCTGCAAGGAATGCAAGGGGCAGCGTCTGAAAAAAGAAGCTCTTGCAGTAACGGTAGGAGAGAAGAATATTTATGAAGTCACCAATCTTTCCATCGAAAATCTGAAAAAGTTTATGGAAGAACTGAAGCTGACTCCTCAGCAGGAACTGATCGGGAAACAGATCCTCAAAGAAATCAGGCAGAGAGTAGGTTTCCTTTCGGAAGTGGGACTGGATTATCTTTCTCTTGGACGTGCAACGGCCACTCTGTCCGGAGGTGAGGCACAGCGTATCCGTCTGGCAACGCAGATTGGTTCCGGACTGGTGGGAGTTGCCTATATCCTGGACGAGCCGAGTATTGGTCTGCATCAGAGAGATAATGACAAACTGCTTGGGGCTCTGATGCGTCTGCGTGACCTGGGCAACAGTCTGATCGTGGTGGAACATGACGAAGATACCATAAGGGCAGCAGACTGTGTGGTGGATATCGGACCGAGGGCCGGCATGCATGGCGGGGAACTGGTGGAAATCGGAACAGCAGAGGATCTGATGAAAAATCCGGATTCCCTTACCGGAGCTTATCTCAGCGGCAAAATAAAAATTCCTGTGCCTGCAGAACGAAAGAAGCCGACGGGCTTTCTGCGGATCAGAGGTGCTGCGGAAAATAACCTGAAAAATATCAATGTGGACATTCCTCTTGGAGTGCTGACCTGTGTAACTGGTGTTTCAGGTTCCGGCAAAAGTTCTCTGGTGAATGAGATTCTCTATAAACGGCTTGCAAGGGATCTGAACCGTGCGCGGACGATTCCGGGCAAACATAAGGATATTCTGGGAGAAGAACAGCTGGATAAGGTGATCAATATTGACCAGTCCCCGATCGGGCGGACTCCAAGATCCAATCCGGCAACGTACACCGGCGTATTTGACCAGATCCGTGATCTGTTTGCCGCAACCGCGGATGCCAAGGCAAAAGGCTACAAAAAAGGACGTTTCAGCTTTAATGTAAAAGGCGGCCGGTGTGAAGCCTGTTCCGGAGACGGAATTATTAAAATCGAAATGCATTTTCTGTCGGATGTGTATGTTCCCTGTGAAGTATGTAAAGGAAAACGATACAACAGGGAAACCCTGGCTGTCAAATATAAGGATAAGAGTATTTATGATGTTCTGAATATGACGGTGGAAGAAGCAATGACATTTTTTGAAAATGTCCCTTCTATTCGGAGAAAGATTGAGACTCTGTATGATGTGGGGCTTTCCTATATCAAACTGGGCCAGCCGTCTACGGAACTTTCCGGAGGTGAGGCACAGCGTATCAAACTAGCCACAGAACTGAGCAAGAGAAGCACAGGCCGTACGATCTATATTCTGGATGAGCCGACAACGGGACTTCATTTTGCAGATGTGCATAAGCTGGTAGATATTCTGAAACGCCTGACAGAAGGCGGAAATACGGTCGTAGTGATTGAACATAATCTGGATGTGATCAAAACGGCAGATTATATCATTGATATCGGACCCGAAGGCGGAGACAGAGGCGGTACCGTTATTGCCAGCGGAACTCCGGAAGAAGTGGCAGCCAATCCAGTTTCCTATACAGGAAAATACGTGGCGAAATATCTGGACAATAAATAAGAAGATTACATGCTGTTGTGAATGGCTGAACAGCAGTGACAGTAACGACGACACGAAAAGTTCACGATAAAAAACTTTTCATTTGAAACACAGTTGTTTATAATAACTGTGATAGGAAAGGGGGATTCCTGTGCCTGCAAGTGATATTGGAATTGATCTTGGAACCAGAAACAGTCTGGTATATTCTACAGGGAAGGGACTGATACTGAATGAGCCTTCCATTGTTGTTTATGATAAAGATACCGAAAAAATTCGAGCCATAGGAGAGGAAGCCCGCCAAATGGCCGGACATCTGACGTCAAATATGGAACTGATCCGTCCGATCCGTCAGGGCGTGATCACAGATTATACTGTTCTGGAAAAGATGCTGAAGTATTTTGTTTCCAAAGCCCTGGGAAGGAGAGCTTTCCGAAAACCCAGGATTAGTATCTGTGTACCCAGCGGAATTACGGAAATTGAGCGCAAAGCAGTAGAAGAGGCCACTTATCAGTCCGGGGCCAGAGAAGTGTATCTGGTGGAAGAGCCGATCGCCGCTGCCATCGGTGCAGGGGTGGATGTGACCAGACCTTACGGCAATCTGGTGGTGGATATCGGAGCCGGAACAACGGATGTTGCGGTGATCTCCATTGCGGGAGTGGTGGTGTCCGGAACAATCAAGGTGGCCGGAGATGCATTTGATCAGGCAATTTTGAGTTATGTCCGTCAGAATCACAGTCTGTTTATCGGTGAAGAAGCTGCGGAAAAAATCAAGATTGCCATCGGAACGGCAAGTGAAGAGGCAAATCCCAGAACCATGGAAGTGAAGGGAAGAAATATTATGACAGGTCTTCCGAAAGTGGCTGTCATTACTTCTGAAGAAATCCGTGTGGCTCTGAAAGATGCAACGAATCAGGTGGTGGAGCTGGTTCACAGTGTTCTGGAAAAAACACCGCCGGAACTGGCTGCAGATATTGTAGAGCGTGGCATTGTACTTACCGGAGGCGGGGCAATGCTTCATGGAATGGATACACTGATCGAACAGCGTACCGGTGTCAATACGCTGACGGTCCAGGATGCCATGAATGTTGTGGCTGTGGGAACCGGCAAATATGCGGAAGTCATGGCAAAGATGGAAAGCTGAGAAGAATCCTGCAGAGCAGGATTCTTTTATATACAGGAGGAAAGTATGAGTGAAACAGTAACAGGATATATCGACCATATTATTTTCCGAAATGATGACAATGGATATACAGTGTTTGTACTGAAAGACAATCAGGAGAAAGAATTGACCTGTGTGGGCTCTTTTCCATCTGTATCCCAGGGTGTGACCATAGAAGCTTCCGGTTCCTATACCCGCCATCCGGTTTATGGAAAACAGTTTCAGATCGAGTCTTTTGCGGAAAAAATGCCGGAAGATTCTCTTGCTATGGAACGTTATCTGGGGTCCGGGGCAATCAAGGGTGTGGGAGCGGCGCTTGCCGGAAGAATTGTCCGTCATTTTGGAGAAGATACTCTCAGAATCGTGGAAGAAGAACCGGAACGTCTGGCGGAAGTAAAAGGCATCAGTGAAAAAAAAGCAAGAGAAATCGCTGCTCAGGTAACAGAAAAAGCTGATATGAGAAAAGCTATGATGTTTTTGCAAAAATACGGCATTTCTCTGAATCTGGGTGCAAAGATTTATCAGAAATATAAAGAATCTGTTTACAGTGTCCTACAGGAAAATCCGTATCGTCTGGCCGATGACATCAGCGGCGTTGGTTTTAAGATTGCGGATGAAATTGCGGCACGAATTGGAATACATACGGATTCCGATTACAGGATCCGGAGCGGAATGATGTATACTCTTCAGCAGGCTGCCGGGGAAGGACATACCTATCTCCCGAAAGAGATTCTGTTTGCAAAAGCATCGGAACTTCTGGATGTGGCCCCCTCTTATATGGAAAAACATCTGATGGATCTTTCCCTGGACAGAAAAGTGATACTGAAACAGCAGGAAGAGGGAGTAATCGTCTACCCGACGCAGTTTTATTATCTGGAGCTGAATACAGCCAGAATGCTGTCGGAATTGAATATCATATGTCCGGAAGACGAGAAACTGGTGGACAGACGAATTGCACAGATTGAAAAGGACACAGGAACCATTCTGGATGAAATGCAGAAAAAAGCTGTGAAGGAAGCTTCGGGACACGGTCTGTTTGTACTGACGGGAGGTCCGGGTACCGGTAAGACGACGACGATCAATGCGATTATCCGTTATTTTGAGGGAGAAGGCGCAGAACTGCGGCTTGCTGCTCCAACCGGCCGTGCTGCCAAGCGTATGACAGAGGCAACCGGATATGAGGCACAGACCATTCACCGTCTGCTGGAACTGACCGGGCTTCCGGATGAAGAGAGAGAGGGCCAGGCGGTACATTTTGAGAGGAATGCAGAGAATCCGCTGGATGCAGATGTGGTGATTATTGATGAAATGTCTATGGTGGATATTCATCTGATGCATTCGCTTCTTCTGGCTGTTACGGCAGGCACACGACTGATCCTGGTGGGAGATGAGAATCAGCTTCCCAGTGTGGGACCGGGAAATGTTCTTCGTGACATTATCCGGTCCGGACAGTTTCCGGTGGTGGAACTGAAAAAGATTTTCCGTCAGGCATCCGAAAGTGACATTGTAGTAAATGCACATAAGATCAATAGAGGAGAACAGGTCATTCTGGATAATAAGAGCCGTGATTTCTTTTTTCTGAAGCGTTATGATGCCAATATGATCATCCGTGTCGTGATCGCACTCATACAGGAAAAACTGCCCCGTTATGTGGAGGAAAAGCCGTTTGATATTCAGGTTCTGACTCCTATGCGAAAGGGCCTTCTGGGAGTGGAACGTCTGAATCAGATTCTGCAGAGATATCTGAATCCTCCGGATGAAACCAAAAAAGAAAAAGAATTCGGTCAGGGGCTTTTCCGCGAAGGGGATAAAGTCATGCAGATCCGCAACAATTATCAGTTGGAGTGGGAAATAAGAGGGAATTATGGAATTCCCGTGGAAAAAGGTGTGGGTGTATTTAACGGGGATACCGGTATTCTCAGATCTATCAACGATTTTGCGGAAACAGCGGAAGTGGAATTTGAGGATGGAAGACATGCGGAATATTCTTTCAAACAGCTGGAAGAGCTGGAGCTGGCCTATGCCATTACGATCCACAAATCGCAGGGATCAGAGTATCCGGCTGTTGTGATACCTCTGCTTTCAGGACCAAAAATGCTTTTGAACAGAAATCTTCTTTATACAGCAGTGACAAGGGCGAGGAAATGTGTGACTGTTGTAGGAAGTGAAGAAACCTTTGCGGAAATGATCCGCAATGAAAAACAGCAGAAGCGT
This sequence comes from uncultured Blautia sp., assembly GCA_945864225.1. GTDB lineage: Bacteria > Bacillota > Clostridia > Lachnospirales > Lachnospiraceae > Blautia_A. The sequence continues at coordinate 66,071 of CAMBAL010000001.1, forward strand.
TTCAGTTCTCTGGATATCCGAATACGGGAACTGGAAGAGCAGAATCGGATATGAGGAAGACATGTAAGCCGGAAGAAATAGGAACAGGCATACAGCTTGGCTGTGTTGAGTAGTCTTGAGCTGTGTTGTCAAAAAAGAAAAGAAGAAAAGAGAGCGTCATCGGGGAGAAAGGACATCTCTTGAAACAATGGATCAGAAAAGCCGGGACAGGAATCCTGAACAGCCTTTATCCGAGGTGCTGTCCCGTATGTCACCGGATACTGGCGGATCAGGGTCTTCTGATCTGCCCGGAGTGTTCGGCAGAATTAAAACCATATACAGGACCGGGATGTATGAAATGCGGGAAACCGGTAAGAGCAGAGGAAGAATACTGTCCGGAATGCAGTGTTCGTCATCGTTCTTTCAGTGAAGGGCGGGGGATTTATCTGTACGATGACAGAATGAGAACTTCCCTGGTGAAATATAAATATTACGGACGCAGGGAATACGGAGATTTTTATGCGGCGGCAATGTGCAGATACGCAGACAAAGAAATACACCGGTGGAATCCGGATCTGATCATTCCCATACCGCTGCATCCGTCCAAGAGGAGAATAAGAGGATTTAACCAGGCAGAATATCTTGCAGACAGAATCGGGGATTTTTATGGAATTCCGACAGCTTCCGGAGTGCTTAGAAAAATAAAAAAGACAAAATCCCAGAAAAAGCTAGATGCCGGAGAACGGCGCAGGAATCTGAGTGATGCATTTGAGGTGGCAGAGCGTCTGGATGGATGGAAGATTCTTTTGGTTGACGATGTTTATACTACCGGAAGTACGATGGATGCGGCTGCAGCATGCCTTAGAGAAGCCGGTGCGGATCAGGTTTATTTTCTGACGGTCTGTATGGGAATCGATGTTGACTGAAATGCGTTTTTTGGTGTGTTTTACTGAATTTACAGCAGAAAAGGGGCTTTTCATGGATTGGGATATATGTTACAATTCATCTGTATGAGTATTTCATTTAAAAGCCCTCTGGGCAGAATCGCACTGCGCGGAGAGGAAATATATTGCTAAAGCAATCCGCCGCAGGCGGAGAATCCTGCAAAGCAGGATTCTTTCTTGAAAGCTGATGTCTGCGCTGGAAGATATTTCCGTATAGCTTGACTGCAGTAAAATGACAAGGAGCATGTTATGATAAACGAAGAAAAGGTAAAAATCATGAATAAGCTCGCCATGTATGAAAAAGGCGAGGGAAAAAAATACCTTCCGGTCAGTAAGTATTACAGAAGCGACTATATAGGGCTTGCACTGATCAAGAACTTTTTTCTTGTAACGATCGGATATGTACTGATTTTGGCGGGAGTTGCCGCATATTATGGAGAATATCTTCTGGAAAATATTCATAAGATGGATCTGATTTCCCTTGGAATCGGGATTATTGCCGGATATGTGGCGGTTCTTGTAGTATTTTCCTGTCTGACGTATATCCAGTATTCCGTCAGATATCACTGCGCGAAGAAAAGTGTCAAGAAGTATTATGGAGATCTTACCAGACTGGAAAAGATATACAGCCGTGAAGAAAAGAAATCTGCAGGCCGCAGAACGTCAGGAGGACATAGAAAATGACAGCATTACTGGAAATGAAACAGAAAATCAAGAATTTTTACGGGCAGTATGAAATGTATTTTATGCCTCTTCTGAAATTTATACTCGGATTCTCCTATTTTTCCTGGATCAACCAGAGTATGGGTTATATGAATGAACTGAATAATATTTTTATCGTGCTGATTCTTGCACTGATCTGTTCGATTCTTCCATCGTCCGTGATGGTGTTTGCAGGATGCGTTCTGATGGTTGGACACAGCTATGCGCTGGGAATCGAAGCTGCTGGATTTATGCTGGTGCTCCTTCTGTTTATGATGATCCTTTTTCTGAGATTCAGTGCAGGTAAGAATCTCGTGATGGTTTTTACACCTCTTTCTTTTGCACTGAATGTACCGGTATTGCTTCCGATCGGCAGCGGACTTCTGGGAAGTGCTGTTTCTGTCCTTCCGGCCGGATGCGGAGTGATTATTTATTATTTTATTAAGTTTCTGAATGCAAATGCACAGAGTTTCCAGAATCCTGATGTAGAAGTCATGGACCGTCTCACAATGATGGCTGACGGGATGGTGACCAACTGGGAAATGTGGATTACAGTGATTGCATTTATTGTGGTTATACTGCTGGTGAATCTGATCCGTACCCGTTCTTTTGACTATGCATGGAGAATTGCAATTGTTACAGGCGGTGTTGCATATGTACTGATTATGCTGGGCGGAAGCTTTTATTTTGGTGTATCTGTGGATATTGTTCCGCTGATCGTTTATTCCGTTGCAGCTGTTCTGATCGGTATTGTGCTGGAATTCTTTGTTTTCGGCGGGGATTATACGAGAACAGAACGTCTGGAGTATGAAGATGATGAGTATTACTACTATGTAAAGGCAGTTCCTAAGGCTGCGGTAACGACATCTGAGCGAAGCATCAAGAAAATCAATGGAGGAAATTCCAGAGAAGACCGGAGAAGTGAGGAGAGTGTTGTTTCTTTTTCCGAGCCGATGTTTCAGGGAGAAGAGAAACCTAGAAAAACCAAAAAAAGACGTACAGATGAGATGCCGGTAGAACGGAAAGATGATCTGGATGATATTGATTTTGAAAAGAAACTGGAAGAATCCTTAAAAGATCTTTAATCCTGCAGCAGGTGGAAATATCTGCTGTGCGGAAGTTTTTTATGTATTTCTGAAGTATTACAGGAAAGTGTTTTGGATTTTTTGCAATACTAAAAACAGATAGCGGAGGGGAGGATTTTATGCAGAACTTGCAGGGAATACTGGAGAGATATTTATTCAAGATTTCTCTGCCCAGCATTGGTATTATTGACATCATAGAAATTGCCCTGATTGCGTTTTTTATATACCAGTTCATGGTCTGGATAAAATATACAAGAGCATATACGCTTTTGAAGGGAATTCTGGTAGTGCTGATTTTCCTCCTGGTTGCTTATATTTTTAAGATGAATACGATTTTGTGGATCGTGTCGAATCTTGCCAATATTATGATCATAGCGGTTGTGGTAATTTTTCAGCCGGAACTGCGTAAGGTTCTTGAACAGCTGGGACAGAAGAATATTATGGCTGCGATTATTCCGTTTGATACCAGCAAAGAAGTAACGGAGCGATTTACAGATAAAACAGTCAATGAGCTGATCAAAGCCTGCTTTGATATGGGAGAAGTAAAGACTGGTGCGCTGATCGTGATCGAGCAGGATATTCTTCTGACAGAATATGAGCGTACAGGTATTACGCTGGATGCTGTGCTGACAAGCCAGCTTTTGATTAATATTTTTGAACATAATACGCCTCTTCATGACGGAGCAGTAATCGTGAGAGGAAACCGCATCGTTTCAGCAACCTGTTATCTGCCGTTGTCTGATAATATGGAACTGAGCAAACAGCTGGGAACCAGACATCGTGCAGGAGTGGGAATCAGTGAGGTGACGGATTCCGTTACGATTATTGTGTCAGAAGAAACAGGGCAGGTTTCCGTTGCAAAAGACGGGAAACTCATGCGAAATGTAAACAGTACACGTCTCAGAGAAATTCTGGTAGAGACACAGAATAAACAGGTTGTTGACAGCAGAAGGCTGCGGCAGCTTCTGAAAGGGAGAGTGAAGCATGAAGAATAAACTGACCCGGAACATCTCTCTGAAAATCATGTCGGTGGCAACTGCCGTTCTGGTATGGATGATCGTTGTAAATGTCGACAATCCAATCAGAACGGTTTCTTACACGATTCAGAATGTGGAACTTTTGAATCAGACTTACATTGATCAGAAAGTTCCATTGCCTGATACAGATCATGGGACGTTCCGTGTTTATATTACAGCAGAGCGTAAGACTCTGAGCAGGATATCTGCATCAGACATTCGTGCGGTTGCGGATCTGCAGCAGGCACTGAGTTTTGATGAGGACCCGGTTATGGTTCCGATCACGGTTTCCTGTGATGGCGTTTCTCCGGGCAATATAGAAGTGGTTCCTAATAATCTTGCAGTTCATCTTGAGGATAAGAAAACCCAGGAGTTTGTAATCAGTGTGAACAGTGGAGAATCCAAGCCGGGGAAAGGTTACGAGATTGGTTCTCTGACGGCAAATCCGGAAAAAATCAAGATTACGGGTCCGACCAGCCTGATCAATATAATAGGGAATGTAACAGCGAATATCAGTGTGGATAATAAAACAGAGAACGTGACGAAGGAAACAGAGCTTGTTATTTATGACAAAAACGGAACGCAGCTGACCGATGCACAGATGAGTTATCTGAATGTGCCGAAGGTGACGGTTACTGCGAAACTCTGGAGGGTTCGTTCCAATATACAGATCATCGGCGATTATACCGGTGAACCGGCAGAAGGCTATCAGGTGGAGAGTGTTGTCACAGTACCGAATGTGCTCAGTCTTGCAGGAAGTGAAGAAGCACTTGGTATTCTTGAGGAAGAAGGCAACGTGATCAGAATTCCTGCCGAGTATATAGATATTTCCGGTGAAAGTTCGGATGTTGAGACGAAAGTGAATATTACCCAGCTGCTTTCCGATGGCCTGAAGCTCCCAAGCGGCGCCAGCGAAGATGTGTGGGTGCGGGTGAATATACTTCCGGAGGGCAGTCATTCCTATGAACTGGATACCAATAATATTGCAGTGGAGAATCAGCCGGAAGACACGCAGGTGATTTTTGCAATGGATAAGATTGAACTCAGGATCAAAGAAACAGATGGAGCAGAAGAAACTCTTGATCCGGCAGAGATAGAAGCTTCTGTAGATCTGGAGGGAAAGACAACAGGTAACTATGATCTTTCAGTCAAAATAAAACTTCCGGATGGGTATGAACTGGTAGACCCGGTAACTGCAGAAGTTGAGATATCAGAAATTTCTATTGCCGAAAACAGCAGTGATGAATAAGGAGGCGACATCATGATCAGTCAGAAAATAACAATTAAAAATCCAACAGGACTTCATTTGAGACCGGCAGGGCTGCTTTGTAAGGAAGCAATGAAGTACAAATCTCTGATCACATTCACATTTGAAGACTGTACGGCTAATGCCAAGAGCGTATTAAGTGTTCTTGGCGCGTGTGTGAAATGCGGAGATGAAATTGAGTTGACCTGTGAGGGTAAAGATGAACAGGAAGCAATGGATGCGCTGATCACCGCAATCAGCAGTGGTCTGGGAGAGTAAATCATGAGGAACAGGCAACTGTTCACGAAGTACTGTTTTAAGAGTATGGAATGAAAAGTATTTATCAGGAGAATAAGGAGGAATTATTGTGAAAAAGAAATTAGCAGCAGCTGCATTGAGTATTACACTTTGTATGTCTATGATCTGCCAGACTGGTGCCGCTGCTTTTTCAGACCAGACAGATGGGGTAACATGGTCGGAGTTTGATGATTCTTCAGCAGGAATCACAGAATCTGAACCTGTAACCGGGACTGAGTCTTCTGAAACGGCAGAAGCACCGGAAACAGAAACAACAGAGACAACTGTTCCGGAAGCAGTGACACCTTCGGGAGAGCAGACAACTCCGACAGCGGAAGTGATAACACCGACTCCGGAAACAACAGATGTATCTGCAGAAGAAAATGATATTTCTTCGAATGATATTGAACTGTTTTCAGCAGGGGAAACTTCAGCAGATTCTCAGAATACGGAGACCAATGAGATTCAGACAGAAATTCAGACAGCATCAGACGGAAATATTCATGAAACGGACTGGATCAGAACCACATATGGCAAATGGAGACTGAAAAAACCGGTTGTCACAGTGACCGCTTCTGTTCCGGAAGAACAGGCTGCCGGAGAAAATACAGAAACGGACACTACTGGTACTTCGGATAGTATGACGACATACGATGGTGCTGCAGAGGCGGATAAGGATCCTGCTGCAGAATTGGAAGAGGTTCAGGCAGAAGATGCAGATATTATGACGGCTTCTGAAGTGCCTGCTGCACAGGAAGAGACAGTTTCTGCGGAGGCACTGAATTCTGCTTCTGAAGAAGCTGATGCAGCAGAGAATACAGATCCGGACGTACTGCTGCAGACGGATGTTTCCCCAGAACAGTTTTATACACAGGCAGACGGGATTGTTCATATTGCAACATACAGCAATGATCCTACTGTGAAAGATCCGGTTGCAGAAGGAGATTATTATTTTGACGCAGAAGGTTATCTGATCACAGGACGTTATATGGTTCCGTCAAACGAGGAAGGCTCCGGATCCAATTATGATAAAGAAGTGGAGCATTTCTTCATGGATGAGGCAAATGCAACGCTGAAAGATCCGAATTCAACTGCAGTATGTACCCCGATGAATTCTGATCTTGGCCAAATGCAGAAATCTTACTGGCTGTGGACAGGAACTACCTTCCGTTATTATTCTTCGAAAGGTGGTTTCGTATCGGTATCCGGTCTGAAAACGATCAATACAAAAGCAGATAAATATTATGGATATTATAAGATCAATGGAGCGTATTACATTTTAAAAAATGATGGTACGCCATGTACTGGTATTATTACCATCAGCGATGGGAAAAAACCGGGAGAGTATTATTGCCAGCCGGCTGAGAAGGAAGGTGATATTCCGGGTAAGATGCTTCGGTCCGGATGGCTGCGCATAGCAGACAGCAAGGGCGTGTATCGCTGGTGGAAGTATAATTCTGACGGACGCCGCTCCTCAAAAGTCGCGAAAGTTACAAGGCTTGATAAGAATATAGACAGCAGTGTCGGTGATTATACATACATGCTGGATAAAAACGGCTATATCCTGAAAAGCAAAATGGCAAAAGTCGGAAGTTATTATTATGGTACAGACAAATACGGGCGTATCTATAAAAATAAAGTAGTAAAATTTAATGGCGCCAGATATTATTTCACTTCCAACGGGCGTCGCTCCACCTATAAAAATGGATGGTACAGACTCGCATACGGAAGTAAACGTTATTTCTATTATGGTTCAACACCAGGTAAAATTGTAGAAAAGAAAGGCTGGCAGAGGGTTATCACTCCGGAAGGAAAGAGTGCCGGATGGTTTTATTTCCCGAGCAGCGGGAATCATTATGTGAATTACCTTACTAAATCCGGTCGTTATTTTCGTACGGATGGACGTCTTGCAAGCGGAATTACTACGGTAAACGGAAAGACTTATTTCTTCCAGTCTTCTACCAGTTCAACACCGAAGGGTGTGATGTATAAAAACAAAATGATCCATTATAATAATAAATGGTATTATGCCGGAAGCGACGGAGTTCTTTACAAATCCGGGTGGAAGAAAATCGGCGGATATTATTATTATTTTAACAGTGATTATACGATCAAGACAAATGCAGCAGTTACCAGAAATGGCGTTAAGGGATATGTGGACAGCACCGGTAAGTTTTATTCTGCAGGCTGGGTGATCATCAACAATGCGAAAAATCAGGTGAAATATATTGATCCAGAGACCGGATTGTTTGTAAAGAATACATCGAAGAAGATTGATGGTCTGACATACTATTTTGATAAAAACGGTTACCGGATCAATGATCTCACAAATTTATACAGCGGACCGTATTATCTGGTATGTGACCGTGTGAACGGTGTAATGACGGTATATAATTCATCAGGAACAGTTCCGCTTAAGAGTATCCGTGTTTCTGTCGGTCTTCCGGGAACACCGACCTGGCCGACTAACAGGAATATGCGGCTTACCAGTTATAATAGATGGCAGGCATTGATGGGACCCTCATGGGGGCAGTATGGAACTCATGTAGACGGGGCGGGCAATGGAGGTATCTTCATTCATTCTGTTGCAGGAAGCTCCAGAAGTTATTATAATCTTCCGGCAGGTGAATATAACAAGCTTGGAAATCCGGCTTCTCATGGATGCATTCGTTGCTGCGTAGCAGATGCAAGATGGGTATTCTATAACTGCAATGGTTCTACCATCCGCATCATTGACGGAAAATACAATGCAAATGAATCCATGAAGGGACCTCTTGGCCGCAGGGCTCTGACACCTTTGTACGGTTCCAAGAATTTTGATCCGACAGACAATAAAGCATGGCATTGATCGTGATGTGAGTTATGGCGCTCTCCGAAATAATCGGGGAGCGTCTTTTATGTTAAAGGAAAGTGCCTCACATTTTCCTATGATATAAAAAAGCCCTCCGGGCAGGATTCCCTTTTGGCTCACAGGAATTTCCTTGCATTTCCACATACATCTATGTATAATAAAAAATGTAACAAAACCTTAATATTTTTTCAATATGATAGAGGAGTATGATTCAGGGGGATAAAATGAAGGGAAAGAAAAGAAAAGGTATATACCTGCTGATTCTCTGTGTAATGTTGACAATCGGGCTGATTGGGACTGCCAGAATATCGGCTTCACCTTATGAGCGCTGGGATACGGTTGCACAGGAAGAGCGTGAAGCATATGAAAGTTCAGAAGGATTGCTGCGCGCATCAACGGGCAGTGAAAATGCCTGGAAAAAAATCAACGGAGTATGTTATAACGGCAGCGGAGAAATAATTCCGGGAGCGATTACCCGCGGAATCGATGTTTCAGAATGGCAGGGAGTCATCGACTGGAAAAAGGTTAAGAATTCTTCTGTGGATTTTGCGTTTGTCCGTGTTGCTTATGGAACCAGTTATCTTGATAAACAATATGCGGCAAATATGAAAAATGCAGCTGCAGCCGGGGTTCCGGTTGGGGTTTATATTTACAGTACCGCCACTACAACATCAGCAGCTCTGAAAGAAGCGCAGCTGGTCATCAGTAAAATGAAAGGATACAAGGTTTCTTATCCGGTTGTGTTTGATATGGAATATTCCCGTATGGGAGAATTGTCAAAAACACAGGTATCAAAACTTGCACTGACCTTTTGCAATGAGATAAAAAAAGCCGGTTATTATCCGATGGTGTATTGTAATACTTACTGGTATGACGATAAAATAGACTGGTCATTGCTGAAGGGGATTGATGTATGGGTTGCGAGATACGGAGACAAGATTCAGGCACCGCCAAGTTCTGATTATCAGTATACAATCTGGCAATCCACAGATGGAGACGGAGGAGGAATATTGAACTCCACCAAGGGATTGATTGACGGCATTCCGGTTTACAATAACGTTGATGTGAATTTTGGCTATAAGGATTATACAAAAGTGATTACTCCCCGTACACAGCCGCTTTCTTCTTATACAGGTTCATCAACAGTAACGGCGACTCCGACACCAAAACCGACGGCTACGCCAAAACCAACAGCGACGCCAAAGCCAACAGCGACGCCAAAGCCAACAGCGACACCAACACCGAAACCGACGGCTACCCCAAAGCCAACGGCGACACCGACACCGAAGCCAACGGCCACACCAAAGCCAACAACTGCTACGGCGGTGAAAAACGGATGGAAAACAGAGAGTGGAAAAACCTATTATTACAAGAATAATGTGAAACTGACCGGCTGGCAGAAAATTGGTGGAAAATATTATTATTTCAACAGTAAAAAAGGATATCTCTACAAGAGTACACTGCTTGTTTCGACCAAAAAAAATATCTGTTATGTAAATGCAAGCGGAGCGAGAGTCTCCAAAACGTGGGTTACCTGGAAAGAAAAAAAGTATTATATGGCATCAAACGGTTATGCTGTGAAAGGTTTCTATACCATTAATGGAAAAACCTATTATTTTAACAAAACGAATGCCTATATGTATAAGAAATGCAAACTGATTTCCACAGCCGGGAATATTTATTATCTTGGCAGCACCGGAGCGCGTTATGAAAACGGATTCTATACGGTGAAAGAAAATGGTGTGAAGAATACCTACTATTTTGATAAAAATGGACGTGCATACAAAGGCTGGCATAAGATTAATGGAAAGAAGTATTATTTCTATAAGGGTACTTCCAAAAAATCAGGAGTCCGTGCGGAAAACATAACCCTTACCAGTTCCACAGGAGTGGTATCTGTGTTTAATAAATCGGGTGTATGTACGAAACAATATAAAAAACAGGATGTACATTAGTTATGAAAGAAAAGAAAGTTTTTTTAAAAGGGTTATTGATCATTTGGAGTGTTTTATCAATTTTGATGTTCAGACCGGAAGCGGCGGAGGCTGCAACAGTGAATACCGGTGAATTTGTTGTAGTACTGGATCCGGGGCATGGAGGAATTGACTCGGGTTCCGATGCCAGACATAATGGCAGGTTGTATCTGGAAGCAGATATGAACTGGAAAATTGCCAATTATACAAAGCAGGAACTGAAAAAGTATACAAACATTAAAGTGATTTTAACCAGAACAAAAAATACATGTCCCTCTCTGAAGAACAGAGTAGCTACGGCAAAAAAGGCAAAAGCGGACATTCTGGTGAGCATGCATATCAACTCGGAAGACAGCGGTTACGCAAAAGGAGCCTGTGTTCTGATTTCCAGGGGAAACTATCGGCCCAGCCTGGCGGCAAAAGAGAAAAAATTGGGAACTTATGTGATGAATGAACTTGGGAAACTGGGAATTGCAAAGCGCAATCAGGATACAGGAGGTATGCTGTATCGCCTTTCTTCTGATGGAAGCAGATATCCTAACGGCAAAATAAGAGATTATTATCAGATTGTATACAGCAGCGTAGAGAATAATCTCCCCGGAGTTATTATTGAACATGCATTTATCAGCAGTTATTCTGACGTAAGTAAATTTTTGAGCAGTGATGCCAAGCTGAAGAAAATCGGTCAGGCAGATGCCAGAGCAATCGTCAGCTATATCAGGCAGCTTCCTGCAAAAGAGGAACCAATTGATCCCGGAAAGAAAAACGGCTGGATAGAAGAGGATGGGAAATTCTATTATTATAAAAATAATGTAAAAGCTGTGAATAAACTTCTGACTCTTGATGGCAAAATTTATTATGTGAATGCTGACGGCGTGAGGCAGTATGGATGGCAGGAGGTTCAGGGAAAAACCTATTATTTCCGAGAAGATGGATCTGCTGTGCAGGGATGGATGGAAACGAATGGCGACTGGTATTATTTCAACAGTAAATACGCATATCTCTACAAAAATGTAAAGCTTGTTTCCGGTTCCGGAAATGTGTATCTTTTCGGAAAAGACGGGAAGCGTCTGAAAGGCTGGACAACTTTTGAGAAAAAGAAATACTATGTAGGCAGTAAAGGCTATGCGCTGCGGGGATTTCAGAAAATCAGTTCGAAATATTATTATTTTGATGCCAAAGACGCATATCTGGTCAGGGATAAAATTATAAAAATTTCCTCTTCTGCCATTTATTATATAGATGCCAATGGCATACGATTTGACAAAGGATTTAAAACAGTTAAAAATAACAGATATTATTTCAATTCCAATGGAAAAGCCCGGATCGGGTGGCTGAAGTCGGGCGGTAAATACTATTATTTTAATAAAAATGGAATTATGCTGAAGAATACTACGATGAAGGATTCCAAAGGAAAAGTGTACCGGTTTAATTCCCAGGGAATTTGTACCAACCGTAAATGACAGAATCAGCAGAATGCTGAAAAGATAAAAGGAGAAACAGGAAAATGAGAACTTATTTAGTAACCGGAGGTGCCGGATTTATTGGTTCCAACTATATTCACTATATGTTTGAAAAATACGGAGACACGATCCGCATCATCAATGTGGATAAGCTCACCTATGCAGGAAACCTGGAGAATCTGAAGGATATCGAAGACAAAGAAAACTATACTTTTGTTAAGGCAGATATCTGTGACAGCGATGCGATCATGAAGATCTTTGAAGAAAACGATATTGACCGTGTCGTACATTTTGCTGCGGAGAGCCATGTGGACCGGAGTATTAAGAATCCGGATGTTTTTGTAAAAACCAATGTTCTCGGAACACTTGTGATGCTGAATGCCGCTAAGGCTGCGTGGGAACTTCCGGATGGTACATTTAAGACGGATAAAAAATTCCTTCATGTTTCTACAGATGAAGTTTATGGTTCTCTGGAAGAGGACGGAGGATATTTTTATGAGACTACACCATATGCACCTCACAGCCCGTATTCTGCAAGTAAGGCATCATCAGATATGCTGGTAAAGGCGTATATGGATACTTATAAATTTCCGGCAAACATTACGAACTGCAGCAATAACTACGGTCCGTACCAGTTCCCGGAAAAACTGATTCCGCTGATTATTAACAATGCGCTTCAGGGCAAGAAACTTCCGGTATACGGTGACGGTAAAAATGTCCGTGACTGGCTGTATGTAATGGATCATGCCAAAGGCATTGATATGGTTCAGGAAAAAGGCCGACTTTTTGAAACATATAATATCGGCGGACATAATGAGAAACAGAATATTCAGATCATTCATATTATCCTGGATACCCTTCAGGAGATGCTCCCGGATGAGGATCCGCGCAAAAAGCTGGTAAGTGAAGATCTGATCACTTACGTGGAAGACCGTAAGGGACATGACCGCCGTTATGCGATTGCTCCGGACAAGATTAAAGAAGAAGTTGGCTGGTATCCGGAAACCTGTTTTGAGGATGGCATCCGACTGACGATTCAATGGTTCTTTGAGCATGAAGACTGGATGAAAAACGTCACCAGCGGTGATTACCAGAAGTACTACGAGGAAATGTACAAAACCAAATAAAAACAGAGACTCCGTCAGCCGGGAAAAATCCCGGAGATAGCTGTATAGAAAAAATTACAGGAAATATAAATGAAATGCTGCAGGACCTCAGGAAATGCAGCATTTCCTATTTTGGAGAGAGCATAATGGAAAAAATAGTGATTATCGGTGCAAATGACTTTCAGCGCCCTCTGATTCAGAAGGCAAAGGAGATGGGGTATGAAACCCATGTATTTGCCTGGCGGGAAGGTGCAACAGGAGCAGAAGACGCGGATGTTTTTTACGAGATCAGCATCACGGAAAAGGAAAAAATACTGGAAATCTGCCGCAGAATCCAGCCGAAAGCGGTGGCTACCATTGGTTCGGATCTGGCTAATGTTACCGTTCAGTATCTTGCTGAAAAACTGGGGCTTCCGTGCAACAGCAGGGAGTGTATCCATAATTCTACAAACAAATATGCCATGCGCAAAGCATTTCAGAAAGCGGGCATTCCCGTACCTTTCTTTCAGGTTGCAGAAGAAGGACAGGAGATGATTCCCCCATCTTATCCTGTTATCGTAAAGCCGACAGACCGTTCCGGAAGCCGTGCAATTACAAAAGTTGAAACTCCGGATAAACTGCAGGAAGCGATAAAAAATGCAGTTTCTCAGTCTTTTGAGAAAAAAGCCATTGTCGAAGAATACATCTGCGGCGCAGAGTACAGTGTGGAGACCATCAGTTTTGAAGGAAATCATACCTGTCTGGCGATTACCAAAAAATATACCACAGGAGAGCCCCACTATATTGAAGTAGGACATCTGCAGCCGGCACCTTTGAAAGAGCAGATGAAGGAAAAAGTGAAACAGACGGTATTTGAGGCACTGGATGCATTGGGAATACGGTATGGAGCAGGACACAGCGAACTGCGTATTGATTCGGAGGGAAATGTGCGCATCATTGAAATCGGATCGCGTATGGGCGGTGACTGCATCGGTTCGGATCTTGTTCCCTTATCTACAGGACAGGATTTTGTAAAGATGGTGGTGGATACAGCGGCGGGAAGAAAACCGGAAATAAAAGAAGCGGAAGAATATGTGGCGGCTATCCGTTTTTTGATGAATGAAAAAGATCTGAAGCATATGGAACGTATACAAAAGGAAAATCCGGATAAAGTGAAAAAAACTGTTCTGGACAGTCCGGTGAAAGATGCAGTGATTACGGACAGCGGGAGCAGACCGGGATTTTATATTCTTCAGGCGGATTCCATGGAAGAGATGGAAGCTCTTCTTTATGAAGGTCCTGCAGAAAACCCGGTGGAGATTTTTGAAACTCCGATCCAGAAACTTCGTTTTTCAGATGAAAAAAATGCATTTTATATGAAGAGGGATGATCTGCTTCCCTTCTCCTTTGGCGGAAACAAAGTCCGCTTTGCCCGGAAATTTGTGGAGGATATGCAGACAAAGCATTGCGACAGTATGATTATTTATGGTAATTACCATTCCAATCTCTGCCGGATTCTGTCAACACTTTGTCGGGAACTGGATATTCCCTGTTACATGATTCACAATACGGAGGATATGAAAGAAGAGAAAGAAACCCACAACAGCCGTATCATCCACGAGATGGGGGTAAAGGAGATCCGGTGTACGAAACAGGGGATTGCAGATGCAGTGCAGCAGGCAATGAATGAACTGACAGAAAGAGGATATCATCCCTATTATATTTACGGAACTATTTACGGAACCGGAAATGAGTGGGTACCCATGCAGGCTTACGTGGAAACTTATGTGGAAATCTGTGATTTCGAAAAGAGAAGCGGTGGAAAATTCGATTATATTTTCCTGGCTTCCAGTACCAATGCCACACAGTCCGGACTATTGATGGGAAGCCTGTTGAAAAAAGACAAACGGAAGATCATTGGAATTTCTGTCTCCAGAAATGAAAAGAGAGGAAAAGAAGTGATTGCCGGAAATCTTCAGGAATACGCAGACAGGTTTTCCATTTCTCTTCCGAAACATCCGGAGGAGGCCATTTCCTTTACAGATGCCTATATGGAAGGCGGTTATGGTGTATATTCGCAGAATGTGGCAGATTTGATCAGTCAGGTCTATCGGACGGATGGAATTCCGTTAGATATGACATATACAGGAAAAGCATTTTATGGTATGATGAAATATCTGGAGGAACACGGGATAGAAAATAAAAATATTCTTTTCCTTCATACAGGAGGAACGCCGTTATTTTTTGATTATCTGATGGAGAAATCGGAGAGCTTGAAATGAAAAAATTAATGATTCTGGGTGCCAGTTATTCTCAGCTTCCGCTTTATGAGGCGGCGAGAAAGCTGGGAGTCCATACGATTGCTGTCAGTACACCGGGGGACTGGCCGGGATTTTCTGCAGCGGATGAGAGTTCTTTTACAGATATTTCGGATCCTGAAGCAGTACTTCGGGCTGCAGAGGAATACCAGATTGATGGAATTACAACCTGCTGTCTTGACACAGGAGTAAAAGCAATTGGCTATGTCTGTGAAAAACTTGGCATTAAGGGACTCTCAGCCAGAGCAGGTGAAATCAGCAGCGATAAGTACAAAAT
The DNA here is from genome assembly GCA_945864225.1 of uncultured Blautia sp. Lineage (GTDB taxonomy): Bacteria > Bacillota > Clostridia > Lachnospirales > Lachnospiraceae > Blautia_A. The sequence goes on from CAMBAL010000001.1 coordinate 81,307, forward strand.
GAAAGAAGCTTTTTTGCAGGGCGGTGTGAACTGTGCCCGCCATATCTGTATCCGAAGCAGAGAAGAGCTGGAGGCGGCTCTTGATGAGTTACGCTTCCCGGTAATCGTAAAAGCGGTGGATCTGATGGGAAGCAGGGGGATTTTTCGCTGCATCACAAAAGAAGAAGCACGGACATATTATGGGGAAACGATGGCAGCAACCAAAAAAGACTACTGTCTTCTGGAGGAATTTATTGAAGGAAAGATTCTGGGATGCGAGGCGATGATTTCTGACGGGAAACTGCTTTACTGTCTGCCGAATAATATTGAAGCTTACCAGAGTTACGTTCCCACTCCCATAGGTCATTCAGTTCCGTACAGAAAACAGAAAAAACTCGGTGCTGAAGTAGAACGTCAGGTCGGTCTTGCCATCAAAGCGGTCGGGCTGGACAACTGTCCGGTCAACTGTGATCTGATCGAAAAAGAGGACAGAATCTATGTGATTGAAATTACTGGACGTGCCGGTGCTACCTGTCTGCCGGAAATGGTGGGATTGTATTATGGAATCAATTATTATGAAGCCATTGTGCGGCTGGCGCTTGATATGGAACCGGAAAAAATGTTTCGGGAAGATGCCCCGCATCAGGCGAATTTATCCAGAATCCTGACATCAGAAACAACCGGGATTGTAAAAGAGATACATAATGAAAATGTACGTTCAGACGATATTTATGATCTTTCTTTTAACATTGAGCCGGGAGATGTGGTTCGCAGATATGAAAACGGCAGAGATCGGCTGGGCCAGGTGATTCTGACGGGATCAGATCTGGATGCCTGTGAAAAGAGACTCACACAGGTTTTGTCGAAAATTAACATTGAATTTACTCTATGATTGTGAGAAAATAGCATGAGAAATTATTTGTCTGCAAAAAAAGGTACATTTTTATTGCTGCATATCAGCCTGTTATTCAGTTCCCTCAGCGGAGTCTGTTCCAAAATGGCATCCAGATATACGGATCATATTTTGTCCATTTCGTTTCTGTTCTGGTTTGGTCTGGTTTTTGTAATTATGTTTGGGTATGCCATTATCTGGCAGCAGATTCTGAAAAGAATGCCTCTGACAGTTGCCTATGCCAACAAACCTGTGACATTGATCTGGGGAATTATCTGGGGAAGTCTGATTTTTGGAGAGAAGATTACATGGAATATGATTGTTGGGGCAGCAGTGATTTTTGCAGGAATTTATCTGGTAACGAGTGAAAACACAGAGAGAGGCGGTGGCAGCAGTGAGTGAATTGCAAGTGGGAGTGTGTGTGCTGCTGATTTCTGTTATGATTTCCTCGGTATCCCAGATTCTGTTAAAAAAGGCTGCAAACAGAAGTTACAGAAATCCTCTTATGGAATACCTGAATCCGCTGGTCATTGGTGCGTACGCCATGTTTTTCGGTTCCGTGATACTGACCATGATCGCGCTCAAATATGTGCCGCTGTCCATGTCACCGATTCTGGAATCCACAGGCTATATTTTTGTGTCTGTTCTGGGCTACCTGTTTTTGAAAGAACGTTTCAGCAGGAGAAAACTGCTGGGATTTGCATTGATTCTGTGTGGAATCGTGATTTTTAATCTATAAAGGCGGATTGTTGCTGTTTATTAGTACGTCAGATAACAGGCAAGACAGATATATCAGTTATTCATTTACGATGTACTGGTACATCCCGTGAAATGCGAGAGAAAAGAAGGAGTCAGAAAGATGCTGGTATCCATTGTAATACCGTGTTATAATTCAGAACACACCATCGGCAGGGTGGTGGAACTGGCAATTGAAGAATTTCAGAAACTGGATGATTATGAATGCGAATTTGTTCTGGTCAATGATTATTCCAGAGATCATACCTGGCAGGCAATCCATTCACTGACGGAGAAATATCCCAATGTGAAGGGAATCAATCTTGCCAAAAATTTCGGGCAGCACAATGCAATCATGGCTGCGCTCCATTATACAGAAGGAGAACTGATTGTGGGAATGGACGATGATATGCAGAACCATCCGTCACAGATTCCGCAGTTCCTGGATAAAATGCAGGAAGGCTATGATATTGTTTTTGGAGTGTTTAAAGAACGGAAGTTTTCTGTTTTTAAAAATATGACAGGTGCAGTCAGCCGTTTCCTTCTCTGGCACCTCCTGGATCGTCCGAAGGACATTCAGATGAGCAGCTTCTGGTGCTGCCGCCGTTATGTGAGGGATGAAGTGGTGAAATATGACGGATACAATACGTTTATTCAGGTACTGTTTTTCCGTACGACCCATAACATTGCCAATATTGAGATCGAACATTATGCAAGAGAAGTGGGAACTTCCAATTATAATTTCCGGAGAGGGCTGAAACTGTTTCTGTCCTGTCTGAATTTTACAGTGATTCCCCTGCGTGTTGCGACCTTTCTGGGTACACTTTTTTCGGCAGCAGGATTTATCGGTGCAATAGCAGTTCTGATACGGAAAATTCTGAATCCGGCAACAGTCATTGGCTGGTCCTCTCTGATGTGTGCCATGCTGGTACTGTTTGGATTCTGTTTCCTGATGCTGGGAATTATTGGCGAATATCTGGGCAAAGTCATTTTGAATATAAATAAGACACCTCAGTATGTAATAAGAGATAAGGAAAATATTGTCCAGGATACACATCCGGAGACAGAGACGGATTCCGCTGAGAGGAATCCCGGACACAGACCGGAAGTGTAGATACTGAAGAAGAAAAGATGACGAAGAGGAGATCCATGATTGATTTTAACAGACCTGCCTTTACCGGCAGAGAGATGGAGTACATTAAAGATGCAGTGAACCGGGGAATGCTGTGCGGGGATGGAATTTATACCAGACGCTGTTCTCAGTGGATGGAGGAGAAGTTTCAGGTCAGGAAGGTACTTCTGACAACTTCCTGTACGCATGCTCTGGAAATGGCGGCTTATCTTTCCGATATCCAGCCGGGGGATGAGGTGATCATGCCTTCTTATACGTTTGTATCCACTGCTGATGCTTTTGTATTGCGGGGAGCAAAGGTGGTATTTGTGGATATCCGTCCGGATACCCTGAATATGGATGAAAAACTGATCGAGGATGCAGTAACGCCGAGAACCCGGGCGATTGTCCCGGTCCATTATGCAGGAGTAGCCTGCGAGATGGATACGATTATGGCAATTGCTGCGAAATATGGATTGAAAGTGATCGAGGATGCAGCACAGGGCGTGGATGCTTTTTATAAGGGAAAAGCCCTGGGAAGCATCGGGGATTTCGGCTGCTACAGCTTTCATGAGACAAAGAATTATACCATGGGAGAAGGCGGAGCCCTTCTCTTTCAGGATGAGAAATACCTGGATCGTGCGGAAATCCTTCGGGAAAAGGGCACGGACCGGAGTAAATTTTTCCGGGGACAGGTAGATAAATACCGCTGGGTGGATTATGGGTCTTCCTATCTGCCAAGCGAACTGAACGCGGCGTATCTTTATGCGCAGCTGGAGGAACATGAGAAAATCAGCCATAAACGTATGGAGATTTACAATTATTACCATGAGAATCTGAAATGCCTGGCGGATGAAGGAAAGATTGAGCAGCCGTCTGTACCGGAAGGATGTGTCCATAATGCACATATGTATTATATAAAAGTACGGGACATGGAGGTACGTACACGGCTTCTCTCCTATCTGAGAGAGAGGGGAATCTGCAGTGTGTTCCATTATGTTCCGCTCCATTCGTCACCGGCAGGAAAGAAATTCGGCAGATTCCATGGAGAAGATGTCTACACCACAAAAGAGAGCGAGAGACTTCTGCGCCTTCCCATGTTCTATAATCTGGACATGGAAGACGTAAAGAAAGTTGTGGATGCGATTGTTTCTTTTGATGGATTTGAGGGAAAACTATGAAAAAATGGAAAAAAGTTTTGTGCGCGGCAATTGTTGCTTCTGCAGCAGTCTGCACGGTAAGCACGGTTATGGCGGCATCTGTTGATCTGAATGCAGTATATGGTATTTCCAGCAATGAGCGGGAAGGCTGGCCGCAGGGACCGGAAATCTCCTGCAACACCGGAATTCTCATGGAGGCGGAAACAGGTGCGGTTCTTTATGAGAAGGGGGCGGATGAACTCCGCTATCCGGCCAGTATCACCAAGCTGATGACGCTTCTGGTTGCTGTAGAAAACAGCAGTCTGGATGAAGAGGTGACTTTTACAGAGACGGGTGTCCGGGATGTGACACCGGATTCCGGCAATATTGGTATGCAGCTTGGGGAAGTCATGACCATGGAGGATTGTCTTTATGCCATGATCATTTATTCGGCAAATGAAGTTTCGGCTCAGATCGCAGAGCATGTAGGCGGTACAGAGCAGAATTTTATTGATATGATGAATGCGAGAGCTGCAGAAATCGGCTGTACCAATACACATTTTGCCAATGCAAGCGGACTTCCGGATGACAGTCAGTATACAACAGCCAGAGATATGGCATTGATTTTTCGCGAGGGATTGGAAAATGAAACCTACCGGAAAATTCTTAATACACCAACTTATGTAATTCCCGCAACGAACAAAAACAGTGAAGAACGAAAACTCCATACACATCATCCATTGTTTGCGGAGGAATCTGCATTATATTATCCGGGATGCATCGGCGGTAAATCAGGAATGACGAATGATGCAGGATATACACTTGTAACCGGTGTAGAACAGAATGGTGTGACTTATATTGCGGTTGTTCTGAGAGCAGTGGATCTGAGTCAGGCCTGTGTGGACAGCCGGCAGTTGTTTGATTACGGCTTTCAGAACTTTCAGAAGACAGAATATAAAAATGGAAGTGTGATGCTTCCAAATACCATGACAACCGATCAGATTGAAGAAAAGGAAGTGGATTCGCAGGACGGAAAGATGTATCAGTTCTATGTATCCGGACAGCTGATGGGCACGGCAAAAGTGCCGGAACCGACGGCAGCGCCTGTTCCGACAGTGTCGGAAGAAGAACCGGTGGAAGAAGTGGATCCTGCGGATGAGGAACCGCTTTATCAGGAAGAGTCTGCGGCGGAGGCCGGTACAGAAACGCAAAAAAAAACAGCTGAACTGACGGATCGAATCGTGATTCTTCTGATCATTATGGGAGTTATGATTCTGCTGCTGGTGGTTCTTCTGGCAGCACTTCATCATAAAAAGAAAAAGCGGAGCAACAAAAAACATAGAAACAAGAAATAAAGAAATAAAAAGTAAGTACAGAAATCAGACAGACATGCCTGCATTTGCAGACATGATCATCAATATCATGACATAAGGAGGAGTTCCATGAAAGGAATTATTCTTGCAGGAGGTTCAGGAACAAGATTATATCCGCTGACAAAGGCGATTTCCAAACAGATTATGCCGGTTTATGATAAGCCGATGATTTATTACCCGCTTTCCACGCTGATGCTGGCAGGCATCCGGGAGATTCTGATTATCTCCACACCAAGGGATCTGCCCGTATTTAAAGATCTGCTGGGAGACGGAAGCCAGCTTGGAATGAAATTTGAATATGCTGTTCAGGAAGAGCCGAGAGGACTTGCCGATGCATTTATCATCGGTGCGGACTTTATCGGAAATGATGCTGTGGCACTGGTTCTGGGAGATAATATTTTCTATGGACAGAGCTTTTCCAGAGTACTGCAGAATGCATATAACCGTACGGAGACAGAGAAGGGGGCCACGATTTTCGGCTATTATGTAAGAGACCCGAGAGAATATGGTGTTGTGGAATTTGACGAGGAAGGGCATGCGCTTTCCATTGAAGAAAAGCCGGAGCATCCGAAATCTAATTATGCAGTTCCCGGACTGTATTTCTATGACAATGATGTGGTGGAAATTGCCAGAAATGTAAAGCCGTCTGCAAGAGGTGAGATTGAAATCACAAGCGTGAATAATGAATACCTCAGAAGAGGAACATTAAGAGTGGAGACTCTGGGAAGAGGATTTGCGTGGCTGGATACCGGCAATCACGACTCTCTTCTGGATGCGGCAGACTTTGTATCCGCATTCCAGAAACGCCAGGGACTGTATATTTCCTGTATTGAGGAAATTGCGTATAAACGCGGATTTATTACAAAGGAACAGCTGGTTGAACTGGCGCAGCCTCTTCTGAAGACTGCATACGGACAATACCTGATCGAAGTAGCGGAGGGATTATAAAATGGGTAAGATAACAGTAGAGACATGTGAAATCGAAGGGCTGAAGGTAATTACCCCGACTGTATTCGGCGATGCCCGCGGATACTTCATGGAAACTTATAATTACAATGATTTTAAGGAAGCAGGCATTGATGTGGAGTTTGTGCAGGACAATCAGTCCAGCTCCCGTTACGGAGTACTGCGCGGTCTGCATTTTCAGATCAATTATCCGCAGGACAAGCTGGTCCGTGTGGTGAATGGTGAGGTTTTTGATGTGGCTGTAGATCTCAGGGAAGGTTCCGCGACTTATGGAAAATGGTTTGGTGTGATTCTTTCCGCAGAAAACAAGAAACAGTTCTTTATCCCGAAGGGTTTTGCACATGGGTTTCTGGTGCTTTCCGAAAATGCGGAGTTTACTTACAAGTGTTCTGATTTTTATCATCCCAATGATGAGGGCGGTCTGATCTGGAATGATCCGGATATCGGAGTGGAGTGGCCTGTTCCTGAAGGAATGGAACTGATCTTCTCAGAAAAAGATCAGAAATGGGGCAGCTTTAAGGATTTCCGGAGATAGGAGAGAGGAATGCTGAAAACTATTTTTTCCCTGCCGGCGGATGTGTACAAAAACCGCCGGCTGGTTTTCAAACTTGCCAAAAATGATTTTAAGACAAAATATGCCGGTTCCTATCTGGGAATCATCTGGGCATTTATCCAGCCAATTGTTACGATTCTGGTATACTGGTTTGTTTTTTCAGTAGGATTTAAGCCGACTATGGATAATGTGGGAGTTCCCTTTGTCCTGTATCTGGTAGCAGGTATTGTGCCGTGGTTTTTCTTCCAGGATGCCCTGGTGGGAGGAACCAATGCCCTTCTTGAATATAATTATCTTGTAAAAAAAGTCGTTTTCAATATCAGTGTGCTTCCTGTTGTGAAGGTGATTTCCGCGCTGTTCGTACACGGCTTTTTCGTGATGTTTACCATAATTTTGTATATGTTTTACGGGAAATGGCCGGACCTGTATTATCTGCAGATTCTTTATTACAGTCTGTGTGTATTTTTGCTGGTTCTGGGCTTATGTTATGCGACCTGTGCAGTGGTTATCTTTTTCCGTGATCTGACACAGATGATCAATATCGGGCTTCAGGTGGGAGTCTGGCTGACCCCGATCATGTGGGTGGCAGAAAATGCACTGCAGGGCCATCCGGTTCTTCAGAAGGTACTGCAGATCAATCCCATGTACTATGTCGTTTCCGGTTACCGTGATTCTTTTATCATGAAGCGCTGGTTCTGGGAACGTCCGTTGTGGACACTTTATTTCTGGATGTTTACCATTCTGTGTTTCCTCGGAGGCAACTGGGTATTCAAGCGTCTGCGTGTTCATTTTGCAGATGTATTATAACGAGAAAGACTGTTCAGAGGCGGGAACAACAGCTCTGGACAGGCAAAAAGAGAGGTTTTGAAGTGGAGAAGAAAAAAGTCATTCAGGTTCAGCATTTATCCAAAATGTATAAGCTTTATGATAAACCATCGGACCGTCTGAAAGAGTCCCTGGGACTTTCCAGAAAAAAACGTTATCGGGAGCATTATGCACTGCATGACGTGAATTTTGATGTACATGAGGGGGAATGCGTGGGGATTATCGGTACCAACGGTTCCGGCAAATCCACCATTCTGAAGATTATTACCGGTGTGCTGACACCTACAGAGGGTCAGGTACTTGTGGATGGAAGAATATCTGCTCTTCTGGAACTGGGGGCAGGATTCAATATGGAATATTCCGGTCTGGAAAATGTATATCTGAACGGTACCATGATCGGTTTTTCCAAAGAAGAAATTGATGCCAGACTGGATGATATTCTGTCTTTTGCGGATATCGGGGATTTTATCCATCAGCCGGTGAAAATGTATTCCAGCGGTATGTTCGTGCGGCTGGCTTTTGCAGTGGCAATCAATATTGATCCGGAAATCCTCATTGTAGATGAGGCGCTTTCTGTAGGAGATGTATTTTTTCAGGCAAAATGTTATCATAAATTTGAAGAATTCAAGGAGCAGGGCAAGACCATCCTGTTTGTCAGCCACGACCTGAGCAGCATTTCCAAATATTGTGACAGAGTCATCCTGCTGAATAAAGGACGGATGCTGGACGAAGGTGCGCCAAAAGCGATGGTGGATATGTACAAGCAGCTTCTGGTACATCAGGATCCTGTGAAACAGACGGAAGGGGCAGAAGATGCACCGGGAACACAGGAAAACTGGCGGGAAGGCTTCCGTGTGAATCCGGATACGCTGGAATACGGTGAAAAACAGGCGGAAATTGTGGATTTTGTGGTGCTGGATTCCAAAGGACGCCAGAGCAATACCATTGATAAGGGAAGCACATTCCAGATCAAGATGAAAGTGCATTTCCATGAAACGATTCAGCAGCCGATTATGGCTTATACCTTTAAGAACATTCAGGGTACAGAAATCACGGGAACCAATACCATGTATGAGGAGGTTTTTGTGGAGCATCCGGATGCAGGAAGAGAATGCGTGGTGACATTTCAGCAGAAAATGGACCTTCAGGGCGGAGAATATCTGCTTTCCTTCGGTTGTACCGGATACCGGAACGGGGAATTCACTGTGTTCCACCGGCTGTACGATGCCTGCAATATTACGGTTGTTTCCACGAAGAACACCGTGGGATTTTTTGATATGAATTCAGAGGTTTCCGTAGAAGAGCCGGAACCGGACAGAAAAGTCACTGCAAAAGAGTAGGAGTGGGATATGTTGGAAAAAATCGGAAATGTAGAACTGGATTACACGTACTATCCCGGAGAGGATCTGTACAGCGACGGCCCGATTGAAGAAGTGCTTCTGGAAATTGCAAAAAACTATCGGGAAGAAGAATTGAATCAGGTGATCGCAGAGAGAAAAGACTGGTCTGTACTGTATCATTTTTCCCATGTGAGACAGAATATCCTGGAATGGCTTCCAATAGGAAAAGAGGATCATGTGCTGGAAATCGGTTCCGGATGCGGTGCCATCACAGGTGCACTGGCAAGAAAAGCCAAAGATGTGACCTGTATTGAGCTTTCCAGAATGCGCAGTACCATCAATGCTTATCGGAACCGGGACTACGACAATATCCGGATCATGGTCGGCAATTTTCAGGATATCGAGAAAAACCTGAATCAGACATTTGACTATATCACGCTGATCGGCGTGTTTGAATATTCCGAAGGATATATCGGAACCGGAGAACCCTATACAGAAATGATCCGCAGGATTTCCACGCATCTGAAGCCGGGCGGAAGACTGGTGATCGCTATCGAAAACCGGCTTGGACTGAAGTACTGGGCAGGCTGTACGGAGGATCATGTGGGAACGTACTTTGAGGGTCTTGAGGGTTATCCCAATACAAGTGGAGTGAAAACATTTTCCCGCAAAGAACTGAAGGATCTGATAGAAAGTGTCGGGGATTTTGAAACGAAATTTTATTATCCTTATCCGGATTATAAATTCCCCATGACGATTTATTCGGATGAATATCTGCCGAAGAAGGGAGAACTTCGGGATAATTTCTGCAATTTTGACAGGGAGAGGATGCAGCTTTTTGACGAACCGAGAGTGTATGATACTCTGGTTGACAGCGGGCTGTTTCCGGAGTTTTCCAATTCGTTTCTGGTGCTGGCAGAAAGGAAGGAGTAAGGATGGCTGAGATTATTTTTTCGAAATATTCCAATGAGAGAAGTCGGAGCTTTGCCATCCGTACAGATATTCTGCAGGATGGCAGGGAACGTTTTGTGAGGAAAACGGCGCTTTACCCGGAAGGCAGAGAACATGTGAACAGGCTGCCGCTCTGGTATGAGAAACTGGAGGAAATGTATCGGATGGTTTCTCTCTGCTGCAACAGATGTGAAGCGAAGGAAGACGGCGTGCACCTGGAATATCTGGAAGGAAGAACTCTGGAGGAAATTCTGGATGAACTTCTGGAAAAGGGCATGGTGGAGGAAGCAAAAGAAAAGCTTTGTCAGTATCTTTCCCGTGTGAAAACGATTTATGACAGAGAGCCTTTCCGCAAAACGGAAGAGTTTGTCAGGGTGTTTGGAGATGAGATGCTTCCGAAGGGACTGACTTGTGCATCTGTGACGAATATCGATATGGTATGTGCGAATCTGGTACTGACAGAAATTCCTGCCGGGTCAGAGGCAGGAAATACAGAAATTTCCGGCAGTGATTCCCGAGTGATTTCTACAGTGCTGGATTATGAATGGACATTTGATTTCCCTGTTCCGTGTCAGTATGTGTTATACCGGATCATTCATTATTATGTGGATACTCATAAAGTGAGAAGTGTTCTTGGCTCTGAGAAATTGTGCAGAGAATTTGGTATTACCATGGAGCAGGTTAGCGCCTTTGAGCAGATGGAACTTCATTTTCAGGAGTATATTACCGGAAGCCATGTTCCCATGAGGGAAATGTTCCGTTATATCACACCTGGCGTAAATACGGTACAGACAGTTAACAGAGGACAGCTGCAGGTGTTCTTTTCCTATGGAAACAGTTACAGAGAAGAGCATTCGCTGACCCTTCCCATGGAAAACGGAGAGGCAGAGCATACGATTGAAATTCCGGAAGGATGTACAAAACTTCGCATTGATCCGGGAGAGCAGGCATGTGCCGTTCATATTCGGGAACTGACGATGGACGGGAAGAAACCTTCCATGGACGGATGTGTGATTCCGGAAGGCGTACAGGCGGGAGAGTGGATCTATATTGCCAAAGATGATCCGAATGTGGCGGAAATCCCTGTAACAGCCGGAACCAGAGCAATGAAAATTTCTCTGAAAACGTATGGCGCTTCCAGGGATCTGATGAAGCAGGTCGTAAAACTTGCGGAAGAAAACCGGGAGCTGGAGAGAAAAGTGGAGCAGCAGAGTCGGCTGATCCGTGATATGAAAAATACAAAAGTCTGGAAAATGTACCAGAAATATCGAAATATGGCAGAGAGGAAAAAATAGCATGGATGACCACATTGTAGTATTGGATACCTGTGATTATGAGCTGAATAAGAATGGTACCTGTGTCCTGCGGGGATGGATGTATGTGGGATATGAGGAGGAACCTGCAGTACAGGTGCGGGCTGACCATATTCCGCTGGAATGCAGCATGACCCGCCAGGTAAGACGTGATGTGGTCGCAGCAAGGACAGATATCCCTTTTGAAGATGATAATGCGGGATTTGAGATCCGCATACCAAATCTGGAACAGGTATTTTCTCTGGCTGATTCCCTGCGTGTGCGGATCTGCTGCGGACGTGAGACGCTGCCGGTTGTTCAGAAAGAGATGAAGGAAGTACGGGAGGAATATTATCAGTCCACGATCCGTTACAATCTGGAGATTCTGGAGCGCAGTCTGGATCAGGTTCATATCCAGGGCTGGTGCATCAATCTGTGCGGAGAACTGGAAACGGAATTTCTGGATGAAAACGGAAATCCCATACCGGAGGTGAAGTGGAATGATGTGCGTCGGGCAGACCTGCAGGAGCATTTTCATGTACCGCTGGAAAAATGTCATGGTTTTTCCATTGATATTCCAAGAAACAGAATCCGGGGAAGAAAGCTGCGCTTTTGTTTCCGAAATCCTGTAACTTCCAGAGAAGAAGTCATTGATATGTATAAATTTGACAGGGACAATACCCGGATTGTCCGTGTGATGAAGACACTTGGCAGAGCCAATAAAGAAAAAAATCTGGAGATTCTGAAAGAAGAAGGACTCCGGGGATTTCTGGACTTTGTGATGGAGGAGTCCAACAGTTATACAGAATCCTATGCCTATTATGAGAAAAAGCATCGCCCAACCAGAAGAGAACTGGCAAAACAGGCGGGAACCGTATTTGAAAATCCACCATTGTTCAGCATTGTGGTGCCGCTGTATCATACACCGCTTCCTTATCTGAAGATTCTGGTGGATTCTGTGGTCGCTCAGAGTTACGGGAGATGGGAACTCTGTCTTGCGGACGGCAGCAGTGACGAAGCGATTGGGGAATACCTGAAAGAAAATTATGGAAACGAGTCCCGCATTCGTTATCAGCATCTGGAGGAGAATACGGGAATCGCCGGCAATACCAATGCAGCAATCGCCATGGCGCAGGGGGATTTTGTTATTTTTGCGGATCACGATGATGTGATCGCGCCGGATGCCCTGTATCTTGCCGCATGTACCATCCGGGACTATCCTGACACAGAGATGATCTATACAGATGAAGATCTGATCGACGAAAACGGAAGATGTATTTATCCGCATTTCAAACCGGATTTCAACATCGATTATCTGCGCTGTATCAATTATATCTGTCATCTGGTGGTGATACGGAAAGATCTGATGGAGCGTGTGGGAGGGCTTCGGGCTGAATTTGACGGTGCACAGGATTATGATTTCCTTCTGAGGTGCGTGGAGCAGACCGACCAGATCCGTCATATTCCAAGAGTTCTTTATCACTGGCGCAGTCATGAAGGTTCGACGGCTGGCAATCAGGACAGCAAACAGTATGCGGTCGATGCCGGTGCCAGAGCATTGATGGAGCATTACCGTCGCCTGGGAATCGAAGCAGAGGTGGAATTTACAGGAATTTTTATTGTATACCGTACAAGATTTATCGTGCAGGGCAATCCGAAAGTTTCCATTTTGATACCGAATAAAGATCACAGAGAGGATCTGGAAAAATGTATTTCCTCTATCCAGGAAAAGAGTACCTGGAAAAATGTGGAGATCATTATTATAGAAAATAACAGTGAGCAGACAGAAACCTTTGCATATTATGAGAAACTGAAGAAGCGATACAGCAATATCAGAGTTGTGACGTATGAGGGAGAATTTAATTATTCAGCAATCAATAATTTTGGTGCTTCTTTTGCAGAGGGAACATATCTGCTGCTTTTGAATAATGATACGGAAGTGATCACACCTGACTGGCTGGAGCGGATGCTGGGATATTGCCAGAGAGAAGATGTGGCGATTACCGGAGCGAAGCTTTTTTATCCGGATGATACTGTGCAGCATGCAGGTGTGGTGATCGGCATCGGAGGGTTTGCCGGCCATATTCTTTCCGGCATTGGCAGAAATGCGACCGGATATATGGGAAGACTCAAAACGGCACAGGATATCAGTGCTGTGACAGGGGCCTGTCTGATGGTGAAACGTTCGGTTTTTGAGAAACTTCAGGGACTGGACGAGGGATTTGGCGTGGCACTGAATGATGTGGATTTTTGTCTGAGAGCCCGGGAACTGGGGAAACTTGTGGTGTTCCAACCGGATGCCCAGCTTTATCATTATGAATCCAAATCCAGAGGGCTGGAAACAACGCCGGATAAACAGGAGCGTTTCCAGAAAGAAATCAACAGGTTTCTGGAGCGGTATGAGGGACTTCTGAAAAAAGGGGATCCTTATTACAATCCCAATCTGAGTCTGATGACGGCGGACTGTTCTCTTCGGAAGGCCCATGAGCATGTGAAAGGAAAAAGCAAAGCATGAGACAGCAATTATATGAGGTAGAAAAAGAACGATTTTATCTGAATGACCCCTGCAGGTATTCCATCTGCGGAGTTCTTCCGCAGGAGGATACCATTGAGGCGTGGCTGGACGGAGTGCGGCTGGAGGCATCTCTGGAAGAAAAAATAGCGAGAAGTGCCATGGAGCGTTTTCAGGACGGGGAACTGATCGGAGGGCATCGGGTTGAGGTTCTGGTGACGCTCCCGGAAAATCTGGACGGATACAAAAAGCTGGAAGTATTTGCCGTTTTTGAAGGAAAAAAAGAATCCTGGTTCCGGATCAATGTAAAGGAGCTGCAAAAGAGAAGAGGCAGACCGCAGTATTATATTGAGGAAGAAAAAGTAGACCGCAGGGCGGGAATTGCAAGTATTTACGGATGGGCAGCGGCATCTTCTCCTGTAACTGTGAAAATATTTGATGATAAGAAACAGCCTGTTGACTGCCGAATTCAGAAAATGAGTAGAAAAGATGTTGTAGACATGTTTTATGAATGCCCGGTGGAAGAAGAGTGCGGTTTTTTTGCGGAGCTTTCGAACATTCACGGCCGATATCTCTACGCAGTCATGCGTGCTGCGGACGGGACCAAATCTGTTCACAAAATGGGACTTGGTGTGGGAGAAATTCTGGCAGGAAAAGCACGTAAATATCAGAAACGCGGTATGGATTATTTACGTGCACACGGGATGAAGGCACTTGCAGTGAAAAGTATACGCAAAGTAGCCCAGATGCGGAACCGCCCCGTGGAATACAGCAAATGGCTTCCGAAACATCTTCCAAGCACTTCAGAACTGGAGAAACAGAGAAAAACAGTCTTTCATTTTTCGCCAAAGATCAGTATCGTAGTCCCGCTCTATAAAACAAAGCCGGAATACCTGGAACAACTGATCACATCTGTGAAAGATCAGACCTATTCCAACTGGGAACTGTGTCTGTCTGACGGAAGCGGGGCGGATTCTCCGCTGAAAGACCTGCTTGAGAAATATCGGCAGGAGGATGCACGTATTAAAGTCATCTCTCATGATTCCCCGCTTCGTATCGCGGAAAATACCAATGCGGCAATCGGGATTGCCACCGGTGATTACATTGCATTCGGAGACCATGATGACGTATTGACTGCGGACGCTTTTTTTGAGTGCGTGAAAGCCATTAATGCAGATCCTCAGATTGAGGTGCTGTATTCGGACGAAGACAAAATGTCTTTCCAGGGAGATAAATTCTTCCTTCCGCATTTCAAACCGGATTTTAATCTGGATCTTCTCTGTACGGTAAATTATATCTGTCATTTGTTTGTAGCCAAAAAAGAACTGGTGGATCGGGTAGGGCTGTTAAGGCCGGAATTTGACGGCGCACAGGATTATGATTTTATTTTCCGTTGTGTGGAGGCAACCAGCCACATTTGCCATATTCCGAGAATTCTCTATCACTGGAGGAGCCATCAGGATTCTACTGCCGAAAATCCGGAGAGCAAGCTGTATGCCTTTGATGCAGGACAGCACGCAGTACAGGCACATTTTGACCGGATTGGTGTGAAGGCGGAAGTTTATCCGGGGGAATTTCTGGGATTGTACCGTACCAGATATATCCGGGATTATGATCCTCTGATTTCCATCCTGATTCCGAATAAAGATCATATTGATGATCTGGAACGATGCATTTCTTCGATTGAGGAGAAATCCAGCTACAGAAATTATGAATACATCATTATCGAAAATAACAGCACAGAGGAAAGTACCTTTGCTTATTACAAAGAACTGGAAGCCAGAAATCCAAAAGCGCATGTTGTGTACTGGGAGGGCCCGTTCAATTATTCGGATATCAATAATTTTGGAGCCTCTTATGCAAAAGGGGATTACCTGCTTCTTCTGAATAATGATACAGAAGTGATCAATGCAGACTGGCTGGAAGAGCTTCTGGGCTACTGTATGCGTCCGGATGTGGGAATTGTGGGTGCAAGACTTTACTATGAGGATGATACGATCCAACATGCAGGTGTGGTGCTTGGTTTCGGCGGAATTGCGGGACACTGCTTTGTCCAGCAGCCGAGGGGCAATACAGGCTATTGTCACAGAATTATCTGTGCGCAGGATTACAGTGCGGTAACGGCTGCGTGTATGATGGTAAAGAAAGCGGTATTTGACCAGGTAGGAGGTTTAAGCTCCGATCTGGCAGTGGCATTTAATGATATTGATTTCTGTCTGAAAGTCAGAGATGCGGGATACCTGGTGGTCTACAATCCGTATGCGGAACTTTATCATTACGAGTCAAAATCCAGAGGACTGGAAGATACACCGGAGAAGAAGGAACGTTTCGGCAGGGAAATTGCGACACTGGAATCTCACTGGCCGGATATTTTTACAAAGCCGGATCCGTATTATAATCCGAATTTGACACTGAGCAGTCAGGACTTTTCGTTGAAAAGACTGTAATAAATTTTGAAATAATCGCACAGCGTATACTGTGAAACCAGAAAGTGAGGAAAAGATATGCGAGTACTGGTAACCGGAGTGAAGGGACAGCTTGGCCATGATGTGATGAATGAACTTGCGAAGCGTGGCTATGAAGGCATTGGTGTGGACGTAGAAGAGATGGATATTACAGATGCATCAGCTGTGGAGCATGTTATGCGGGAGGCTCATGCGGACAAAGTAGTACACTGTGCTGCGTGGACCGCTGTGGATGCAGCGGAAGATCAGGCGGAACTCTGCCGCAGGGTCAATGCCCAGGGTACAGAAAATATTGCCAGAATGTGCAGAGAACTGGATCTGCCCATGATCTATCTTAGTACGGATTATGTGTTTGACGGCGAAGGAACCAGACCATGGGAACCGGATGATGAGCGTCATCCGCTCAATGTATACGGTCAGACGAAATATGAGGGCGAACTTGCCGTAGAAAAATATCTGGAAAAATACTATATTGTCCGTATTGCCTGGGTATTTGGCGTGAACGGTAAAAACTTTATCAAGACGATGCTGAAGCTCAGTGAAAATCATGATACTCTGACGGTCGTGGATGATCAGGTGGGATCTCCTACATACACATATGATCTTGCTCGGCTCCTGGTGGATATGCTGGAGACAGAAAAATATGGCCGTTATCATGCGACCAATGAAGGACTCTGCTCCTGGTATGAATTTGCAAAGGAAATTTTCCGTCAGGCAGGAAAACAGGTAACCGTGCTGCCGGTATCCAGCGAGGAATATCCGGCTAAGGCAAAACGTCCGCACAACAGCCGGATGAATAAAGACAAACTGGAGGAAATGGGATTTGAACGCCTGCCTTCCTGGCAGGATGCGCTTTCCCGTTATTTGAAGGAGATTATGTAATTGCCTATGAAAAAAATATGGAATAAGGAGAGGGCTCCGGAATGGGGGATGCTTGCCCTGGTATTTCTTCTGGTACTGGCATGGTCTCTGACTGCTCCGAAAGGAGGAGGACCGGACGAACCCATGCGTTATGATGTGGCGAAGTATCTCTATGAGCATCCGGGAAAGCTTCCTCATGGCGAGGAAGAATCCATCCGCAATGCAACCTGGGGAATTTCGTATGCATTTTATCCGATTCTGTCCTATATGATATCTGCCGTATTTATGTGGATTGCGGGAATTTTCAGCACTTCCGAAATGGTATTGCTTCATGCGGCTCGTCTGGCGGATGTGATGTTTATTACCATAGCAGCGTGGTTTGTGATTCAGGCAGGAAAAAAACTGTTTGGCAGAGAAAAGGGACTGTTTTTCAGCAGCCTGGTGATTTTTATGCCTGGATTCCTGTACATGGGAACGTATGTAAATACAGATTCCCTTGCATTGATGGCGGCAGCAGTCATTCTTTATGCGTGGGTATGTTATCTGGAGGAAGGATGGAGCTGGAAAAACTGTGTTTTGCTTGCTGTTGGAATGGGAATCTGTTTTTTGTCCTACTATAATGCGTATGGATGGATTTTGTGGAGCTTTTTCTTCTTCTGTCTGACGGTTCTGCTGTGCATGGAGAAACCGGTGGGAGAACGCTGGAAATTTCTGTTTTCCAGAGGTCTGGTCATTGCAGGCATCACGATTCTTCTGGCAGGATGGTGGTTTGTCCGGAACTATGTGATTTATGACGGGGATATTCTGGGGCGAAACGCCAGTACCCTGTGCGCGGAGCTGTATGCCAAAGATGCCTATAAGCCGTCCGTTCATGTGACTCCTGCCAAACTGGGATGGAGTCTGAAAGATTTTTTCTTGTATCAGGATCCAGGCTGGCCGCACAACTGGCTGGTTATGGTGGTGGTAAGCTTTATCGGTCTGTTTGGAAAATTTGATATTTACATGCCGGAGACAGCAAGTAAGATTTATATTCTGTTTGTGGCTGTTGGTATTTTGAGTGTGCTTTTGATGATCCGGGAATTTTACTGGCACAGAAGAAGCGTAACGGTTCAGAAAACATCTGTAAACGGAGAAAAAGTAAAAATCAAGACGGTCCGCTGTTCACGGGAATGGAGCAAAAAAGGATTTTTTAATCTGATGATGCTGGCTTCGCTGGTCACACCGGTGATTCTGTTTATTGTTTATGCGTATTTTAACGATAATCAGGCACAGGGAAGATATATCATGTCTGCTGTTTATCCGGTCATGTATTTTGTTGCGTGCGGATATGGAAAACTGCTGGAACGATTTGTGAAGAATGAGAAGATACGGATCTGGTTTTATCGTATTTCGTCCGGTCTGTGGATTCTGGGAGCTGTCCTTGTTTATCTGCGGGTGATTATTCCGGCGTATGCAGCGTGACAGAAGCTGTATTTTTCGTAACACAGGAAAGTGCTTCTCGTTTTCCTGCAATATAAAAAAGCCTATATCACAGGAAAATGCCTTGCATTTTTTCTGGATATAAAAAATATCAGGACCATATTCTTTCTTACTACATAAAAAACGCAGGGAAATCCTCCTTACAGGAGAGGTTTCTCTGCGTTTTTTGTGTTTATTATGAATGTCCCGTTTATGGTAAAATCAGGATTTGATAATCTTTACGATCCAGAGGATCAGAAGCAGGAGCAGAAATGCGCCGACTCCGCCGATTACGTAATAGGGAACAGGCGTCTTGTTTGCAGATAAATCCTGTGCGGCAGCCATATTTTCCTGTCCCTGGGTGAGAAGGCTGAGATCCTGCTCTTCGGAAGGCATTACTCTTCCGGTTCCGATGGCAGTACCTCCGTAATAATAGGTGCGGTTCAGGTTTCCGTCATCAGCAGCCGTGTCTTCGGTGGTAATGTCATTTTCGGAAATTCCCATGGGAGCAACGACAATGCCGCCGGAAATAAGGTTAAAGTCCGTATCTCCCACATCAAGGAGCTGGAAATTATTATACCCATAATCCAGAATGGAAACCGCCTCTGCAGCAGTGGTACCCTGTGCGCCCTGGAAAACGACCGCGATCAGAGTCATACCGCCGCGGGATGCAGCGCAGGCAATGGTGCTGCCGGATGCTTCCGTATAACCTTCCTTGCCCCCAAGGCAGCCTTCATAATAAGAGGCATTGCCATTGGTGATCATGGAAAAATTGTTGGTCAGTACGCGGGAACCGCCGGAAACATTTGTGGCCGCAATGGTATAGGATGCCGTAGAGGCAATCGTACGGAACGTTTCGTTGCTGATGGCGGCTTCCATGATCAGAGCCATGTCATGAGCGGTGGTATGCTGATTTTCATCCGGAAGTCCGGTAGGATTTGTAAATACGGTATTTGTACAGCCAAGCTCCTGGGCACGTGTATTCATCATCTGGACAAAGGTATCAACAGAACCTCCGATATGTTCCGCCACCTGAAGGGCGATATCATTGGCAGATGCAAGCATGATTGAATAGAGGCACTGTTCCATGCTAAAAACTTCATCAAGCTGTGAAGAAATGCTGGCACCGCCGTCTGTCACACCGGAAACACCCGTCTGTGTCATGGTGACATTGTCAGCGAGCTGACTGTTCTCCAGAGCCAGCAGCGTGGTCATGATTTTTACCGTACTTCCGGGATAAAGAGTCTGATCCATGTTTTTTGCATAAAGAATCGTGTCAGTGGAAGCTTCCATGACGACTGCTGCCGTTGAGGTAATATCGGGCCCTTGCGGCCATCCGGGAATGGAATTGGTGGAAACTGCGGAACCCGTGTCCTGTACTGCGGCATCCTGCGTGGTTTCTTCAGCGGCAAAAACCGGCGTCTGAAAAAATAAGGAAGCGGAAAGTCCCAAAGCCAAAAGGCCTGATGTCAGTTTTTTGATTTTTATCATAAATAGATTCTCCTGTTTCTGTTCAAACTTATTGATAATATAACATGTAAATTCGAAGGGGTTGTATTTATAAAATTATCTGTCATATCTGCTGTGTACGACTTATTTATTCGATGTACCAGCTTACAACATACGATTATAACACATTTATTCCATTTCTTGCAAAAAATATAGTAAAATGTTAAAATAAATCCATATCTATGCAGTTTGGCTGTATTTTCGAAAGAATGATGCTGCAGAAGAAAGATTTAAAGATTATTTTATACCAAAATATCGAGGATAGGTAAATGAGCAAAAATCGAAGCCTGATCGGAAAGATAGAATGGGGACGGATGTTGAAAAAGCTTTCCCCTTATACAATAAAAAAAGGGCTGCTTTATTTGAAGCATTATGGCCCGAAAGAGTTCTGGATACGCCTTCATGAGAGATTTGAGCCGGAGGAGGTTCCCTATGGTCCCTGGTACGAAGCGTATGTGCCGGATGAAAAAACACTGGAGGAGCAGCGGAAGCATTCTTTTTCCCATGCACCTTTGATCAGTGTGGCAGTTCCTGCCTACAGGACTCCTCCGCAGTTCCTGAGAGAGATGATAGAATCTCTTGTGGCTCAGACATACGGGAACTGGGAACTGTGCATTGCCAATGGAAGCCCCGATGATTCGGCGATGGCAGAGATTCTGGAAGAATATGAAAAAAAAGACCGCCGCGTGCGCTTTAAAAATCTGACGAAAAATCTTGGGATCGCGGAAAATACCAATGCAGCGCTTGCCATGGCAGAGGGAGAATTTGTGGGACTTCTGGATCATGATGACCTTCTGGCACCGAATGCACTTTATGAGGTGGTTTGTGCTCTTGAGAAAAATCCGGAAGCAGATGCTGTGTATACAGACGAAGACAAAGTTACCATGAATCTGGAAGAACATTTTCAGCCGCATCTGAAACCGGATTTTAATCTGGATCTTCTCAGATCCAATAATTATATCTGTCATTTTTTTCTGGCGAGAAAATCGGTGATAGAAACAGCAGGCGGTTTTCGGCGGGAATTTGACGGTGCCCAGGATCATGATTTTATTTTCCGCTGTGTGGAAAATTCCAGAAAAGTGGTTCATGTACCGGAAATTCTTTATCACTGGAGGACGCATAAGGCATCTACTGCCGACAATCCGGCAAGTAAAATGTATGCCTATGATGCGGGCAAGCGTGCGATTGAAGCACATCTGAAGCGGACAGGGACGGATGGAATCGTCAGTCACACACCGGATCTTGGATTTTTCCGTGTGAAATATCCGGTACAGGGAGAACCGATGGTTTCCATTATCATTCCAAATAAAGATCAGAAGGAATCGCTGGAAGCCTGCCTGAATTCTGTTCGTGAGAAGACGAAATACACAAATTACGAGATTATCATTATTGAGAATAACAGTACATCTGAGGAGATTTTCCGTTATTACAGAGAACTGTCGGCAGATCCCCGAATCCGTCTTTTGCGCTGGAAAAAGGAATTTAATTATTCCGCCATTAATAATTACGGTGTCCGCCATGCCAAAGGGGAATATCTTCTTTTTCTGAATAATGATGTGACTGTGATTACAGAGGACTGGATGGAGGAAATGCTTGGCGTATGTCAGCGTCCGGAGGTCGGAGCTGTGGGCGTGAAACTGATTTATCCGGACAACACGATTCAGCATGCGGGGTGTGTTGTGGGAATGGGTGGTATTGCCGGACACATGTTTACGGATATGCCTGCCAACAGAACCGGTTATCTGCATAAGGCATCCATCCTGCAGGATATGAGTGCTGTAACTGCAGCATGCATGATGATGAAGAAATCTGTTTTTGACAAAGTGGGCGGTTTTACAGAAGAACTGGCGGTGGCTTTTAATGACGTAGACCTCTGTCTGAAAACAGGAAGGGCCGGTTATCTGGTTGTTTATGATCCTTATGCGCAGCTGTGGCATATGGAATCCAAATCCCGCGGAGCGGAAGACAGCAAAGAAAAGGTGCGCCGTTTCCAGACGGAAATTGAATATATGCGCAGCCACTGGATTGATATTCTGAAGAATGGGGATCCATATTACAATAAAAATCTTTCCCTGACTAAGTGGAATTATTCGCTTCGTCCATTGCCCGGTACATCGGCCCCGAAATGATTTACGGGTCGGTATGCTGGAAGGGGAAAAACAATATGATTACGGATAAGGAGAAACAATGGAGGAAGTATCGGTCGTAATTCCAAATTATAACGGAATTGCCTATCTGGATGGAGTATTAAGTTCCCTGGAAAGGCAGACGATGAAAAATTATGAAGTGATTCTGGTAGACAATGGTTCTTCAGATGGCAGCAGTGCTTTTGTGATGGCAAATTATCCATGGGTTCATCTGATAGAACTGCCGGATAATTTCGGTTTCTGTAAGGCGGTAAATGAAGGAATAAAGGCATCCAGAGCACCGTATGTATTGCTTTTGAATAATGATACGGAAGCAGCTCCGGATTTTCTGGAGGAAATGACAGCTGCGATCCGCAGACATAAAAAAGCTTTTTCCTGTGCGGCAAAAATGGTACAGTTCCATGACCGGGACAAGCTGGATGATGCTGGGAATTATTACTGTGCGCTTGGCTGGTCTTATGCCAGAGGCAAGGGAAAAGATATTCATACTTACGAAACGGAAGAGCAGATTTTTTCAGCCTGCGGTGGAGCAGCTATATACAGAAGGAAAATCCTGGATAAGATCGGGCTTTTTGATGAAGAACATTTTGCCTATCTGGAGGATACAGATATCGGTTATCGCGCAAGAATTTACGGGTATGAAAACTGGTATGCCCCACGGGCGATGGTTTACCATGTGGGAAGCGGTACCACGGGATCCCGTTATAATCATTTTAAGACCAGATATTCTTCCAGAAATAATATCTATCTGATTTACAAAAATATGCCGTTTCTTCAGATTCTGCTGAACATGCCGTTTCTTCTTGCCGGATTTGGGACCAAATTCTTATTCTTTGCGGTCAAAGGAATGGGAAGAGAGTATCTGGCAGGTATCAAAAATGGTTTTCAGATCAGCAGAAAAGGAAGGAAAGTTCCGTTTTTATTCAAAAATCTGCCGAATTATGTAAGAATTCAGCTGGAATTGTGGCTGAATATGGTCAGACGTTTTGCGATGTTCTGATGCTTCTGTCTCTTATACACATCTCCGAGCCCACGAGACCGTACTAGATCTCG
>CAMBAL010000002.1 GCA_945864225.1 uncultured Blautia sp.
TTATTAGTCAAAACCACTGCCGGAACAGTAATATCTACAGTTTATCGCTGATCAAAAATAGAAGTGCTGTTACATTGCTTCTATTTTTTTGAGCAATCAGTCTGGATTCCATCGCGCATTCCTTGCACTGGCGGAAGTTTTGGTGTATAATTGTTGCTATTAGCAAAGAATATTAGCGAAATATGCCGGGAAAACGAATACATACAGTGCTCATTTCCTGTTTCTGTCAGAAGCGGAATCGCTTCAGGAATCGCATTTTGTCAGGAAACCTCCACCACCTTCCGGCGTATTTCAGAACGATAAGGGGAACTGCTTTGAAGAAAAAGATAGAACAATTGTTAAGTGGGAAATTTGAATATGAAAATCCGGCGCTTTTGTTTTCGCAGGAACGGATCTCCGTCAGACTGAAGGCAGGAGAGACCTTCCGGGGAGACCTGTATTTCGGGACAGAGAACAACGAGCGCATCCGGGGATATGTGACCTCCTCCAGCAGAAGAATGGTTTCGGGAATCGGCAAATTTTCGGGAACCACCATCTGCCTGCCCTACGGCGTGGATGCCACAGGCATGCAGCCCGGCGAAAACATAAGCGGATGGCTGTGCTTTACCACGAACATCGGAGAATACCGCCTTCCGTTTTCCATTGAGACAGAAAAAGAAGAAATCCGAAGCTACGCAGGGGAACTTCATGATACAGAAGCATTCCATGAAATCGCGCGGAAAGATTTCCGGGAAGCATACCGCTTGTTCAAGGACAAGTCATTTTCCGGAATTATGGAGAACCGCAGTCAGAAAGAAAAAGCCCTGTATGCGGGACTTTCCGTCCAGCCTGTCACCTACCAGCATCTGGAAGAATTCCTCATCAGCATGGGATACAAGGAACCGGTCACCATTTCCCTCAAGCAGTCCGGCGGGGAATTTTATGATGTCAGTGAGACCATGCAGGAATCCTTTGATGTCCATAAGACCGGCTGGGGACACCTTCGTCTGGACATCGAAGCCCGCGGAGATTTCCTGGAAGTGGAGCATCATGTAGTGACCGATGAAGATTTCATTGGCAGCAGCTATCAGGTGGAATACGTGATTCGTAAGGATAAACTGGGCAAAGGCAGACAGTTCGGTGAGATCGTGATCAAAAGCCCGTACCAGGAACTGGTATACCCGGTCATTGCATCAAGAGACGGGAAGACCACCGTGGATATCAGTGCCATAGAGAAAAAACACAGACTATCCCTGATGCGCGACTATATCGAATACCGCTGCGGCATCATGGACTTCAAGACCTGGGCAGGAAGTGTCCGCTTTGAGCTGAACCAGCTGCGGGAAGCCGGATGCTGCTATCCGGAATATCAGCTTCTGGAAGCCTACCTTCTTCATAAAGAAGACAATAATCCGGGAGCCATTGAGATCCTGAAACAATTCCGTGACAAATCCTACTCCAGTGAAGATCTGGAATTTGCCGGTGTCTATCTGTATCTGTGCAGCCTTACCGGAATCTACCGTGACAGCGTACAGGCGCTCCGCAGAGTACAGAATTTCTATATGCAGAAAGAAGACAGCCTGATCCTGATGTGGATACAGCTTCAGCTGGACAGCGCATATCGCCGTACTCCGTCCAAGGCCGTATTCCTTCTGGAAGAACAGTTTGACCGCGGATGCAGAAGCCCGCTTCTTTATCTGGAAGCATGGAATTACATCAGTGCAGACATGACCCTCCTTCACCGGATCAGCCGGTTCTGGGTGCAGGTCTTCCTTTTTGCAGGCAAAAAAGGCCTGCTGACAGAAGAACTGGTCATGCGTTTTTCCTATCTGTCCGGCTATGAGAAAAGCTTCAACAGAAGCCTCTACCGGGCCCTGGAACTGGGCTACGAGGCATTTCCGACAGACGATACCCTGGAAGCCATCTGCCGGTATATTATGATCGAAAACCCAAGAAAACCGGAATATTTCCGCTGGTTTTCCCTTGCAGTGGAGCACGGTCTGCGCCTGACAAGACTTTATGAATACTATGTGGAGACCATGGACACTTCTTACCAGAGAGAACTGCCCAAGACCCTTCTGATGTATTTTACCTATAATGACAATACACTGGGGGATTCCCGGAAAGCCTACCTCTACGCCAATGTCATCGCCTACAAAGACAAAGAACCCGGCGTATACGAAAGCTATCGGGAGCATATCCGCAAATTTGCCCGTCAGAAACTGGCGGAAGGCAGGATCAACGAGAATTATGCCGCCATTTACCAGGAATTCTGCATGGATCCCTCCAATGCAAAAGAAGCCCAGGCAGCAGCACGTCTGATGTTTGCCTGCCGTTTATACTGCGATGACAAAAAAGTCCGTCAGGTAATCGTCCGCCACAGCCAGATGGCAAGAGAAGAAGCTTACCCCTGTGTACAGGGCGTGGCATATCCGCGTATTTACACAGAAGACGCCGTGATTTTGTTCCAGGATGAGAAACAGCGCCGCTATGCATCCACCGTGGATTATAATGTGACCAAATTGATCGATGAACGGGAACTTCTCCCCCGCGTTCTGGAAAAAGGCGTGCGGGAACCGGGAACCCTGCTTCACTATTGCGAAAATACAGAACTGAACCGTGAAAACATGGAACTTTTCCAGTACCTGGCAGATTCCGACGCCTACACCGATGCCTACCGGAAAGCCACACGCAGGAAAATCCTGAACTATCTGGCAGCCCATGCGCAGGAAGAAAATCTGGACGAGTATCTGGAAAACCTGAACCTGCGGGAATACACCATGGTAGACCGCAGCGCCCTCCTGGAAGTCCTGGTTTCCAGAAGAATGTTTGACAGAGCCATGTATGTGGTCCAGGAATTTGGCTACGAAGGCGTGGAATGGGGCAGCCTTCTGAAGCTTACCAGCCGCATGATCCTGCGCAGCGAAATGGCAGAAGACGAGGAGCTTCTGGCACTTGCCAGCGAAGTTTATCGTGCAGGCAAATACGATGAAGTGATCCTTCATTACCTGATGCAGTACCGTTTCGGTCCCACAGACGAGCTGCTGGCAATCTGGAAAAGCGCCCGCGGTTTTGACATGGACACCTACGATCTGGAAGAAAAAATCCTGAACATCCTGATGTTCACCTCCGATTACCGCAAAGAAGGCGAGAACGTCCTGGAAGCCTACGTAAAACAGGCAGGCAAAGAACGGATCATCGGTGCCTACCTGACCCAGCTTTCCTACGGTGTATTTGTCCGCGAATACCCCATGAGCCCGTTTGTCCGGGAATGCCTGGAGCATGCTTTTGAGCGCAAATGGCCGGTGGACGAGGTCTGCCGCATGGCACTTCTCAAGGCTCTGGCAAAAGAAAAAGTGACCGATGCCAGACATCTGGAAATGGAACGGGAGCTTTTGAAGGACTGCGTCGGAGAGGGAAGGGCATTTGCTTTTTACCGGAAACTTCCGCCGGAACTTCTGAGCCCCTATCAGCTGGATGACAAGACTTACGTGGAATATCATGCAAGCCCCATGGCAAAGGTGACCTTATTCTATGCTTTGGATACCGGGCTTGGAATCGGGAAAGAATATAAGAGCGAACCGCTGAAAAATGTTTATGAGGGAATTTTTACCAAAACCTTTACCCTGTTTTACGGAGAAACCCTGCATTATTATTTCCGTATCGAAGAGGACGGCAAAATCCATACCACATCCGAACGTGTTCTTGCCATGAACCGCGTGGATGGAACCCCCATGAGCAAATATCAGCTCCTGAATCAGATGCTGTCCGCACGTAAACTGGACAAAGAACAGGAAGTGACCAGGAGAATGAAGCAGTATCTTCGTCAGGAACAATATGTAAAAGAAATGTTTACCATAGAAAAGGAAACGGAAGATGAACGAAATTCGTGACTTGATGATAGGAATTGATTTTGGGGAAAAATTTTCCCAGATATGTTATTACGACCGCAAAGCGGATGAGGCAAGATCCATCAGCATGAAGGTGGGAAGCAGTCAATATGAGGCACCCAGCTGTCTCTGCCGCAGGATCGAGCAGGGAGATTACTGCATAGGTCTGGAGGCCGAGTACTTTGCCAGAGAAAAAAACGGCATCATGCTGGATAACCTTTATGAACTGTCCGGAAGCACAGAGCGCATCCAGCTGGCAGGAGAGGAGCATGAACCATGGGAATTTCTGTCCATTTTCCTTAAGGGAATGCTGAAATTTCTGGGAATCCTGGACATCGTCAAAAACACCAGATGCATGGTGATCACCACCCCTTCCCTGACACCGGAACGGGTAAAAAACTTCCAGAAAGCATGCGCAGACATTGGTTTTCCGGAAGAGAAATTCATGCTGCTGGACTATGGCGAGAGCTTTTATTACTACATGCTTTCCCAGAAACGGGATACCTGGAACCGGAATGTGGCATGGTATGCGTTCACTCCGGAAAAAGTCACTTTCCGCAAAATGTCCATGACCTCCGCTACAAGACCGGTTCTGGTGCGACTGGAGGAGCCGCAGGAAACCGCTCTCAGTGAAGAGAAGGAAGTAAGAGATTCCGATTTCTGCCAGTTTATCCAGAAAACGTTAGGCATGGAACTTTATTCCAGCATTCAGATCACGGGCAACGGATTTGACACTGAATGGGCGAAACAGTCGGTGAAATCCCTCTGCTACCAGAAACGCAAGGTGTTCTATGGAAACAATCTGTTTGCCAAAGGTGCCTGCGCAGCGGCTGTGGAACGCCTGGAAAAAAAGAACTTCAAAGGCTACCGCTACATGAGCGAGTCTCTGGTTCTGGCAGATGTGGGCATGGATATGAGAGTGATGGGCTCTCCGGCCTATTATCCGCTCATTGAGGCAGGCAATAACTGGTATGACTGCAAAGCCTGGTGCGAGCTGATCCTGGATGATACCGAAGAACTGATATTTACCGTAGCCACCATGGAAAAACCCGAAAAACGCCGTGTGGCCATGAGTCTTCCGGGACTGCCGAAACGGCCGAACAAGACCACCAGACTTCGCGTGGAACTTAATTATGTATCTCCGAAAGAATGCGAGATCACCGTAAAAGACCTGGGCTTTGGCGACCTGTTCCCGGGCAGCGGCAAAGTCTGGAAAGAAACGGCCGCATGGTAAAAGGGGGACGGACATGAGCGGATATATTTTATGCCAGACAAAAAAGGCAGAAACACCATATTTTATCGAGAATATCAGCACAAACATCTATACAATGGAGGAATTGTGCTACTATCTTTATCATAATCTGTATCTGGTGGATGATACAATTATCAATGAGGGGCTGTGCAGCTGGCTTTCCGGGGAACTGGACCTTCCGAAGCTGGCAGCGAAGCTCCGCCCGCATCTTGGCAAATTTGCGGCAGTGGAGGATATCCTGTATCCGATTTTTAAGGAAATCAATTACCTGACTTATGAAGAACTACGCGTTCTTGGCATGCAGCTTCAGAAGCTGAACATCCAGCCGCCTGCCATCCGTGAAAAAGAAAAAGGAGACGCCCTGGTGGAAAACGGCATGTACGTCAATGCCATCCGTGTTTACCAGAAGCTTCTGGAACGGGAGGATCTGGAAGAAGCGAGAGAAGGTCTGACAGAAAGCATTTACCACAACCTTGGCTGTGCCTGCAGTTACCTGTTCCAGATGGAAAAAGCAGTGGAGTGCTTCTGGAAAGCATACGAACAGGGACATGACCGTGCAGCACTGAAATGCTATCTCCTTGCGTTCCGCAGCATCCGGACGCCAAACGAATACGAGAGCAGGCTGACGGAACTGCATGTATCCGGAGAAATCCGTGCAGAAATCAAAGAAACCCTGGATCAGTTCGCGAAGAAACCGGAAAAACAGGTAGATTCCCATCAGGTGGATGAACTGCTGGAGAAATTCACTCAGGAATATCACCGCAGCACCGGGTCATGACAGGATGATTGCCGTGTGAATGATGTGGAAAAAGCATATGCAGATATAAAAAAGGAATGGTCATATGTTTTTGTACGAAAACAGGCATGAAAATGACAAAAAAGATGAAAGAAAATGATTTTTAAGGTTGACTTTCGCGTGGTAAATTGTTAATATTGTACCGTAATCACCCAAAACAAATAATAAGCGAGGAGATCAACCGATATGAAAAAATTAATTGCAATGTTATTGACATCATCTATGATTTTTTCCATGACAGCCACAGCTTTTGCATCCACAGACGAGAGTGATGCAGCCTATGTAAAAGAGAACGGCAAGCTGGTAGTTGGTATTACCGATTTCGCACCGATGGATTATAAAGAAGAAGGAAGCGATGAATGGGTCGGATTTGACGCTGACATGGCAGCTGCTTTTGCAGAAAGCCTTGGTGTGGAAGTAGAATTCGTAGAAATCGACTGGGATAATAAGATTATGGAACTGGAAGGCAAGACCATTGACTGCGTATGGAATGGTATGACACTGACCGATGAAGTAACCAGCTCCATGGAATGCTCCAATGCATACTGCAACAACGCACAGGTTGTTGTTGTTCCGGAAGACAAGGCAGATCAGTATCAGGATGTTGACAGCCTGGCAGATCTGAACTTTGCAGTAGAAGCAGGAAGCGCAGGAGAAGCAGAAATCAGCGCACTTGGACTGAACTACACAGCAGTAAAAGCACAGTCTGACGCTCTGATGGAAGTATCTGCAGGAACCTCTGATGCAGCCGTAATCGACCTTCTGATGGCAGCAGCCATGATCGGTGAGGGAACCGGATACGAAAGCCTGACTCACACCGTAGAACTCAACAGCGAAGAATACGGCGTAGGATTCCGCAAAGGCTCCGACCTTGCAGAAGCACTGAATGAATTCTTTGCTGCCAGCTACGAGGACGGCAGCATGCTGGAATGTGCTGAGAAATATGGCGTACAGGATGCAGTGATCGAGCAGAAATAATACTGACAGACGAATCATACGAAGATGTATCATATAAAGATAAATCACACAAGGATGATTCATATTCATGTGAACAGAAATAGATAAAAGCATATTTTTAGAGAATAGTTTGTATGATTTGCTATGCCGGACATCAAGAACATCACAACAAAATCAGAAAGAGCGGTTTTTACCGCTCTTTTCTAGCGTTATTCATACTGACAGTTTTATGAAAAAGTATTGAGAAAGACGGACATTTCATAATTAAGAAGACAATAAAACAATAATCAGGCAGTTAGAAAGAAATTAGAAAGCAGGATATGTTATGGAACAGATTGTGGAACAGATGCCGATTGTTATCCACTCGCTGAACATCGGTTTTCTTCAGACATTAAAATTATTTTTCGTAACCCTGATCGGAGCCTTTCCCCTGGGACTGCTCATGGCCCTGGGCTCTACATCACGGTTCAAGCCGCTGAGCTGGGTTATCAAGCTTGTGATCTGGATCATAAGGGGAACCCCGCTGATGATCCAGCTTCTGATCATTTACTATTTCCCCGGACTGGTACTGCACAATCCCATCTGGGGCGGCGGAGAAGGCGGCCGTTTCCTGGCTGCATCCTTTTCCTTCATCCTGAATTACTCCTGTTATTTTTCGGAAATCTACCGCGGAGGCATTCAGGGAGTTCCGGTGGGACAGGAAGAGGCAGGACTGGTGCTGGGCATGACCAAAACCCAGATCTTTTTCCGCATCAAACTTCTTCAGGTAATCAAACGTATTGTGCCGCCTATGTCCAATGAAATCATAACTTTGGTAAAGGATACCTCCCTTGCCCGCATCATTGCACTGCAGGAGATCATCTGGGCAGGGCAGGCGTTTATGAAAGGCTCTCAGGGCATTTCCGGAGCCATCTGGCCGCTGTTTTTTACAGCCGTTTATTATCTGATCTTTAATGGAATCCTGACCATTCTCCTGGGAAGACTGGAGAAAAAACTGGATTATTTCAGGTAGGAGGAGCAAACATGGCAATTTTAGAAGTAGAACATATATGCAAATCGTTTAACCGTACCGAGATACTGAAGGACATCAGCTTTTCCCTGGATAAGGGACAGGTGGTCTCTATTATCGGTTCCTCCGGAAGCGGAAAAACCACACTCCTGCGGTGCCTGAATTTTCTGGAAACACCGGACAGAGGAGTGATCCGTGTCAACAATGAGACACTATTTGATTCCGCGGATCCTTCTACGCAGAGGGAATCCACCATCCGCAAAAAACGGCTCCATTTTGGCCTTGTCTTTCAGTCTTTCAACCTTTTTCCACAGTATACCGCTCTGGAAAATGTGATGCTTGCCAAAGAACTGCTTGCCAAAGAACGGCCGGATTACAAAAGTCGCAAAAAAGAAATCCATGGAGAAATCCGTATACAGGCAGAGGGACTTCTGAAACAGATGGGCCTGGAAAAACGCATGAACAACTATCCCCATCAGCTTTCGGGAGGACAGTGCCAGAGAGTGGCGATTGCCCGGGCACTGGCGCTGCAGCCGGATATTCTCTGCTTTGATGAACCGACTTCTGCACTGGATCCGGAGCTCACCGGAGAGGTGCTGAAAGTCATCAAAGAACTGGCAGACCAGAACACCACCATGATTATTGTGACTCATGAGATGGCATTTGCCAGAGATGTGGCCAATCAGGTAATCTTTATGGATGACGGCTACATTCTGGAGCAGGGCGACCCGAAACAGGTGTTTGAAAACCCGAGAGAAGAGCGTACGAAACAGTTCCTTTCCCGGTTTACACAGGGATGACAGTCCTTATTAACAGCATATGTAACTGTTTTGTATTTTTACAGTTACGAGCAAAAAAAAATATTGGGAATTTGGCACAATATGGATCAAAATTCCAGTACGGTCAATGTACGGGAATGATGCATCGGAAAATTCTTCTCAGGATATTCCAGTGAACAGTAACATTTCATCTATCTGTTATAATCCTGCAATTATTTTAGGTTGCTTTTGAGATTTGATTGGTATATAATTTCTACGATACAATGTATACAATAAACGCAAGATCAGGAGAGTGAAGATGAGTACAGACAGATATGTAAGTCCTTTATCAGAACGTTATGCAAGCAAGGAAATGCAGTACATCTTTTCCCCGGATATGAAATTCCGTACCTGGAGGAAATTATGGATCGCCCTTGCAGAAACAGAGAAGGAGCTGGGACTGAACATTACCCAGGAGCAGATCGATGAACTGAAAGCACACGCAGACGATATCAACTACGACGTGGCGAAAGAACGTGAGCGCCAGGTACGTCACGATGTTATGTCCCATGTGTACGCATACGGCGTACAGTGCCCGAAGGCTAAGGGAATCATCCATCTGGGAGCAACCTCCTGCTATGTAGGAGACAACACCGATATTATCGTTATGACAGAAGCGCTGAAGCTGGTTCGCAAGAAACTGGTAAACGTCATCGCAGAACTGTCTAAATTCGCAGATAAATATAAAGCACAGCCGACACTGGCATTCACCCATTTCCAGCCGGCACAGCCGACAACCGTAGGCAAGCGCGCCACACTGTGGACACAGGAATTCCTTCTGGATCTGGAAGACCTGGAGTACGTACTTGGCACCATGAAGCTTCTCGGCTCCAAGGGAACCACAGGAACCCAGGCAAGCTTCCTGGAGCTCTTTGACGGAGATCAGGAGACCATCGACAAGATCGATCCGATGATCGCAGAGAAGATGGGATTTAAAGAATGCTATCCGGTATCCGGACAGACCTATTCCCGCAAGGTGGACACCCGTGTCCTGAACGTACTTGCAGGTATTGCGGCAAGTGCACACAAGATGTCCAATGACATCCGTCTCCTTCAGCATCTGAAGGAAGTGGAAGAGCCGTTTGAGAAATCCCAGATCGGTTCCTCCGCAATGGCATACAAGAGAAACCCGATGAGAAGTGAGCGTATTGCTTCCCTTTCCAGATACGTGATGGTCGATGCACTGAACCCGGCTATCACATCCGCAACCCAGTGGTTTGAGAGAACCCTGGATGACTCTGCTAACAAGAGACTGAGCATTCCGGAAGGTTTCCTCGCGATCGACGGTATCCTGGATCTCTGCCTGAACGTGGTAGACGGTCTGGTCGTATACCCGAAAGTAATCGAGAAACGCCTGATGTCTGAGCTGCCGTTCATGGCTACCGAGAACATCATGATGGATGCGGTCAAAGCCGGCGGAGATCGTCAGGAACTGCATGAGCGCATCCGTGAACTTTCCATGGAGGCAGGCCGCAATGTGAAGGTAGAAGGCAAGGACAACAACCTTCTGGAACTGATCGCTGCAGACCCTGCATTCAACCTGACTCTGGAAGAACTCCAGAAGACCATGGATCCGACCAGATACGTAGGACGCGCCACGGAACAGACAGAAGCATTCCTTGCTAAAGTGGTGAATCCTGTTCTGGAAGCCCGCAAAGACATGCTGGGCGTAAAGGCAGAAATCAACGTGTAAGAGTCCGCGTGCAGAATCAATCAGAAATCTATGCACAGATAGTTAAGTAGTAATCAACACGCAAGGAGGAATATTGTGTTATGATCACAGCAGTAGTGGGAGCGAACTGGGGAGACGAGGGAAAAGGGAAGATTACCGACATGCTCGCTCAGGAAGCAGATATTATCGTAAGATTTCAGGGAGGTGCCAATGCGGGCCACACCATCGTCAATGACTATGGTAAATTTGCCCTTCATACACTCCCGTCCGGTGTGTTCTATGATCACACCACAAGCATCATCGGCAACGGCGTGGCACTGAACATCCCTGTGTTTTTTAAAGAGTATAACGAAGTAGTCAGCAGAGGCGTACCGGCTCCGAAGATCATGATCTCCGACAGAGCACAGATGGTAATGCCGTATCACATCCTGTTTGACCAGTATGAAGAAGAACGTCTGGGCGGCAAGTCCTTCGGCTCTACCAAATCCGGTATTGCCCCGTTCTATTCTGACAAATATGCCAAAATCGGTTTCCAGGTAAGTGAACTCTTTGATGAGGAAGCACTCCATGAGAAACTGGTTCGTGTATGTGAGACCAAGAATGTTCTTCTGGAGCATCTGTATCACAAACCGCTTCTGGATCCGGATGAATTGATGAAAGAACTGATGGAATACAAGAAGATGGTAGAACCGTATGTAGGAGATGTATCTCTCTATCTCTGGAACGCACTGAAAGAAGGCAAACAGATCCTTCTTGAGGGACAGCTTGGCTCCCTGAAGGATCCTGATCACGGAATTTATCCGATGGTTACTTCTTCTTCCACCCTGGCCGCTTACGGTGCCATCGGTGCAGGCGTACCTCCCTACGAGATTAAGAAAATCGTTACTGTATGCAAGGCATACTCCAGTGCAGTAGGCGCAGGTGCTTTTGTTTCCGAAATCTTCGGTGAAGAAGCGGACGAGCTCCGCAGAAGAGGAGGAGACGGCGGAGAATACGGCGCAACCACAGGACGTCCGAGACGTATGGGATGGTTTGACTGTGTCGCTTCCAAATACGGCTGCCGTATGCAGGGAACCACAGATGTAGCTTTCACCGTACTGGATGTACTGGGATATCTGGATGAGATTCCGGTATGTACCGGATATGAGATCGACGGCAAAGTCACCACAGACTTCCCGACCACCGGCCTTCTGGAAAAAGCCAAACCGGTTCTGGAAGTACTTCCGGGATGGAAGAGCGATATCCGCGGAATCAGGAATTATGAAGACCTTCCGGAAAACTGCCGCAAATACATTGAGTTCGTAGAAGAGAAGATCGGCTTCCCGATCACCATGATCTCCAACGGCCCGGGAAGAAACGATATTATCTACAGAAATAAATAATTGGCTGGTGTATGGCACTGGGGCATTGCAGAAACGTACATGTGCCATAAAAAATGTTCTTCAGGAAAAAATCAGACAGAAAAGGTGTACACGCCGGGGAATTCCTCCGGCGTGTTTTGCGGCAGCAACAAATCTCAGTGAAAAATGAGGAAATGCTCTGTGATGGAAACAAAAAGCAGTTTCCTGAAGAAAACAGAAAATATGAAGAGAGGATATTATGAAAAACTGGAAACGAATAGCCGCTCTTGCAGCGGTAGTACTGTTACTGATTATATTCTGCCTCCCCATGGTCTTCGCTTTCGGCACGGATGGAGGCTCGCAGTCCGCGTTTCGCGCTTCCCTTGCGGCAGCCATCATGGTGCCGGTTATGGCATACATCTTCCTGCTGGGATACAAGTTCTTTGGCAAGAAGAAACCGGAATCAGAAAAAACAGGAGATTCCAGAGGAGGGAAAGAGCGGATGATCGAAAATATCATTTTTGATGTAGGAAAAGTTCTGGTGGAATTCGACTGGCAGGGTTACCTGAGAAGCTACGGTTTCCCCGAAGCGAAATACGAAAAGATTGCAGATGCCGTTTTCCGCAGCAAAGTCTGGGACGAACGGGACAGGGGACTGTATGATGAAGAGGAATATCTCCGTCAGTTCATTGCCCAGGCACCGGAATATGCAGACGATATCCGTGAGGTCATGCGCAGGAGTCCGGAAACCATACGCCATTACGACTATGCGGAGACCTGGGTAAAATACCTGAAAAGCCAGGGATATCACCTGTATATCCTGTCCAATTACAGCCGGTATATGCTGGATCACACAATGAAAACAGAAATGCCGTTCCTGAAATACATGGACGGAGCCGTTTTCTCCTGTGAAGTGAATGAAATGAAGCCGGAACCTGCCATCTACCGCAAACTTCTGAAAACCTATGGCCTGGATCCGGAGAAATCCGTCTTTCTGGATGACCGGCCGGAGAACTGTAAGGGAGCAGAGGCAGTGGGAATCCACGCCATCCAGTTCCGGAATTTTAAGCAGGCAGCGAAAGAACTGGAAAAATTACAGGTTGTATAGCGATAGTCAGGCCCCCGGTTATTCTCATCTCAGTAAAAGTTGTGGATGGATTGGATCAGGCAATTTGTGCAGACACCATAAACGTTAATTCAGGATTTGTTACCCAATATAGTATGTTGCAGAAAGGCTAAGACCGATGTAAAATAAAAGTAACTGGTGTGAAATGATATTTATTGGAAATAAAAAATAGAACAATTTGCGATGTACTGGTTTCCATGAGTGTATTTCGTGGCAGACATCAGTTGCTTTTTACGAAAACTTTACCAATATTTTTACAAAATCTTTACATTCTTCTTTACCGGATTTTTGAGTTTATGGATTATATTCAAAAAGTAGTAAACGATATTCCAGACAAGTTCTGGCTGATAAAAAATGCTCAATAGGGTAAGAAAGGAGAACATAAGAGAATGAAAAAAATATATGGAATCATCAGAAAACTTGGAGTTACTTCCCATTACAAGGGTTACTTTTTTGTTGCAGATGCGATTCGGCTGGCAATGGATTCTCAGGATAAGCCCCTGAGGATTACCAAGGATATCTATCCATATCTTGCAAGAAAATATAAAACTACAACCCTGAGTATTGAACATGATATACGTACTGTGATT
Source organism: uncultured Blautia sp. (assembly GCA_945864225.1). Lineage (GTDB taxonomy): Bacteria > Bacillota > Clostridia > Lachnospirales > Lachnospiraceae > Blautia_A. The sequence goes on from CAMBAL010000002.1 coordinate 13,430, forward strand.
AACGTATGCTGGTAAATGAACAGGAAAGGAATGGCTGATATTGCCGGCTATCCTCTGGTTTACAAGCCGACAAACAGTGAATTTATAGATATGGTTGCCTATTATCTCTTATCTGCACAGGAAAGATAAGTCCCTGTAAATGTCGAAGGAAAGTTCAGTATTCACATTGAGATAAATACTTTATTTTTGAGGTGAGTTATGGCAACAATAGCTGTAATTGAAGATAATGTACTAACTGGAGACATGGTAGAAGAGATTTTAGTGGAGGAGGGTTTCCGTGTGATCCGGGCATATTCCGGAACGGAAGCGTTGTATCTGCTGAAACATGAGAAACCTGATTTGATACTTCTGGATTTGATACTTCCGGGTCTTGGAGGTGAAGGAGTATTGGAACATATTAAGGATATTCCTGTTATTATACTGAGTTCAAAAACGGATGTAGAGGATAAGATAAATCTCCTGAACGAGGGTGCCTGCGACTATATAACCAAACCATTTCATAAAAAAGAATTGATCGCCCGTATTCTGGTGCAGCTGCGCAAAGGGCAAATTCCTCGTAATTATGCAGAGGAATCTATCGTATCATTTGGTGATTTAACATTGGATCCCCTGTTGTTGGATGTGACTGTTCAGTCACGGACCGTTAAGCTGACAAAAACGGAATGTGTGATCCTCAAACTGTTGATGAATCATTCCAGGTATATCATTTCCAGAGATTTACTCCTGGATAGTATCAGCTATGAAACACCGGATTGTACGGAGAAGTCTTTGAAACAGCATATTTACAATTTACGGAAGAAGCTGAATAGTATTGACAGTAGTATTCAGATTGAGACTGTGCGGGGCGTTGGATTTAAATTATCCAAGAACAGGGAGTAGTCTTGGAAACAGTCCTGTTCCACCTTATTTGAGGGAGCCACCGGAGAGGAACATTGAGTTCAGGGACAATAAAAGAAAAAACAGTTTATGGGAAAACATCTCGGAAAATCCGGGGTGCTTTTTTCATGACTATTTTAGATTTTTCTCGCTTCTTTCGGAGAAGAGATTTGATTCTCAAATGCTTGTCTGGCGGTAAATAATATGATAAGATAAAAACGCTTCAAAAGTGGAAACCCGGAATTGATGAATCTGACGTTTCAATGCTTAGAAGAAATTCAGAAAAATCGATATGAAAATACATGAATGACAAGGAAATGGAAATTATGGAAATTTTTGAAAAACGTTTACAGAAGCTGGAAAAAGAACTGCGTAGTCTATACTTTTCTCTCTATGATTCGGAAGAATCCTACAATGAACTGATTAACTCCATGAGAGAAGCCTATCGCGTGAGAAAACCGGAATTGAAAGAACAGGATCTTGTCCGTGAACAGAATCCGAAATGGTTTTTGGATGAGTGTATGTTCGGTATGACCATGTACCCGACCCATTTTGCAGATGGAATCAATGGAATACGCGAACATCTGGATTATCTTTCGGATCTGGGAATTACCTATCTCCATCTGATGCCGCTGCTGAAAATGCCTTATCCTGATAATGACGGCGGATATGCCATCGAAGATTTTCGTCAGGTAGACCCGAAAATCGGAACTAATGAAGAGCTGGAAGCACTGGCAGATGAGCTTCGCGCCCGCGGCATCAGTCTCTGTCTTGATTTTGTCATGAATCATACCGCTGATACTCATGAATGGGCGATGCGGGCAAAAGCCGGAGAAAAGGAATATCAGGATTATTATTATTGCTACGATACCAGAGAAATTCCGGATAAATTTGAACAGAATCTTCATGAGATTCTGCCTGCAGATGCCCCCGGCAACTTTGTTTATTCCGAAGAAATGGGTAAGTGGGTGATGTCCCGTTTTTATCCATTTCAGTGGGATCTTAACTACCACAACCCAAAAGTTATGCAGGAGAGAATTGAAACAGCTCTTTTCCTGGCTAACCTGGGTGCTGATGCTATCCGTCTGGATGCTGCAACCGGTATCTGGAAAGACACGGAAAATTACACAAGCACTCTGGAACCGGCTTACACGATTATTCGAATTATGCACATTGCTGCGGAGCTTGTATGTCCGTCTCTGATTTTTAAAGGCGAAGTTCTGGTGGTACCATGGCAGGTTCCTAATTTCTTCGGCACTCCGGATCATCAGCGCTGTCAGCTGCTTTATGGCGCCAATGGAATGGCTAATTTGTGGAATGCACTGGCAACGCAGGACACCCGTATGATGAAAATTTTGATGGATCAGTTCCATAGCCTGCCGGATAACTGCAATTTTGTTAATTATATTCGCTGCCACGATGATCTGGGCTGGGCGCTGGATCCGGAAGTCGAGCGTTCTCTGCTGATGGATCCTCAGCTTCACAAAGAATTCCTTTATCACTTCTATGAAGGAAGCATTCCGGGAAGCTGGTCCAGAGGATCCCTGTTCAATTATGATCCGGTGACCAGAGATGCCCGCAGCAATGGCCGTGCTGCAAGTCTCTGCGGAATTGAAACCGCTCTGGAAGCACATGACGAACAGAAAATCCAGGCTGGTATTTCACGACTCCTGCTGCTTAATGCTGCCGGTATGAGTTTTCGCGGCTTTTTGATGATTTATTCCGGTGACGAAGTCGCTCAGCTTAACGATTATACGTTTGAAAAAGATCCGCAGCTGGCAAAGGAAAACCGGAACATTCACCGCAATCCTTTTGACTGGGATTGGGCAGCAAAACGAACCGAACCGGGTACCATTCAGCAAAAGGTTTATAATGGAATGCGCCGGATGGCTGCGATTCGCAAACAGCATCCCTGCTTTGGTGCCGATGCTTATGTTTCCACCTGGGATGCCCGCATTCTGCCGGGAAGAAAGGGATATGATCCGGAAACTCCGTGGATTCAGCCGGTATTTGCCATTTACAGGGAATATAATGGGGAAACCGATAGTGAAAATAGCAGAGAAAACAATGTAGACTGCAGCAGCGTAAACGGCAGAGATAATCACGCAGGTAATATTAGAGAAAAAATGTACTGCCTGTCCAATTTTGCGGACAGAGAAGTGGAAGTTCAGTTGCCGACGGTAACCGGCGTATGGCAGGATCTTTTTACAGGTGAAACCATTGATCCGGACAGGATTTACATGGCACCGTGGCAGTATCGCTGGATTATTTTGCGATGATAAACGAAACGGAAATGTAGGCTTACGCAGACATCACCAATAATAAAAGTATAAATCAGTGAAAAAGTAAGAAACGAAGAGGCAAAGTGGTCGCAGAAGATTCGGAGGAAGGTGAATCATTTATGAATCTTGTCAAATGTGAAAAGGGTCATTTTCAAAAAACGGACAGGCCATATGTATTTATCAGCTATTCGCACAAAAATAATATTCAGAGAGCCGCTGTCTGTAACAAACTTTCAGAAAATCAGATACGTTACTGGTTTGATGATGGACTTCATTCCGGGGATGACTGGAACATGATGATTGCAGAATCTCTGCGCAAAGCCTCTGTATGTCTGCTGCTTTTGTCAGAAGATTCTGCATCTTCGGAATATGTAAAAAATGAATTGAACTTTGCTATGAATCACAGAATTCCGATTCATGTTTTGTTGTTGGAGGAGTTTGTATTTCCATCGGATATTGAGATGATGCTTGGAAGAATACAGATGGTTTTTTTCGAAGAGGGATATATTGAAAAACTGGTTCGTTCATTCCCGCCGGAAGTTCAGATACAAAACTGTGGTCCGGCTGCGGAGGCTGTATCAGAACATCCGCTTTTTGACAGGAAAGGGTTATTATTTGAGTGTCAGGGAACTTCCACTTATCTTGCGGTACATCGGACGTTGGGATACGAGTGCCTCCTGATGGAGGAAAATACAGGAGCTTATTCTCAGAAGGAAATTATCAGTCAGGCAAAAATTGCCGCGAAATTGAAACATCCTCTTTTTCCGGACATCTATGATATCAAATGCACAGGAAATCAGGTTCTTACCTGGCAGGAAAAAAGAAATGAGCAGTTTCTGAGTGAATATCTGAAAGAGCATGTTCTGTCTCAGGAGGAAATTCTTTATTATGCTGAACATATGACAGAAGGCATGAATTATTTATACAAATGCAATCTGGCGATGAAGGATTTTCCAAGGGGAAGTGTTGTCGTACTTGATGGAAAAGACATTGGTCTGTTTCGCATGCAGAATCCTTATTATGGACCGGTAAAGATGTCAGTTGAGAACCGGGAATATTATTTCGAAAAAATGCTTGAGAATCTTGCCATTTTTATATATCAGCTTTGTACAGGGGAAGAACCGGTATTGCCGATCGGAATAGTTCAGTCTGAAAACCTGGAAAAACTTTTTGCCAGAAAAATGAATCTGATTATTCAGAAAATGGTTCGTGAAAATAAGCATACGCGGTACTTGTCATTTGAGGAAGTGTTATCTGATCTGAAGAAAAACAGGATTACTCTTTCAGAAGAGATGTTTTTGCGGAAACGCGAAAAGAAATTAAAAGAATATCAGGAACTGAGAGAAAAACGCAAAATGATTTTTACTGAAGCTGCAGAAGAAAAGCTTAATTCCCTTTGGAATTCGAATTCGATGGAGAAAGGAGAAAAACGTAGTCTCCTTTGGAATTCAAGACCGATAGAAAAAGGAGAAAAACGTAGTCCTTTTTGGAATTCGAATTCGATAGAGAAGGATGGAATGATTCTGGAAATAAATCCGAAAGATTTAGAGCTTTATTCTGAGAAGGGTTTGCCGAATCTGGAAGAACAGTTTGGCTTTGACAGTACGGTAGTACTTTCCAGGCAAGAGGAAAATAAACCAGGATCTGTGGAAGGAAATCCTTCTTTTTCCATTCTTATTTGCGCTACAGGAGAAGTCAGACATTTCCGGAAGGAAAGCATTCTGATCGGAAAATCGAAAGAAAAATGTGATCTGTGTATCAACCAGCCCGCGCTCAGCCGGATTCACGCAAAAATCGAATGCAGAGAAGATGGAACATACAGAGTGACAGATATGGATTCCATGAATGGGGTGTATTATACGGAGAAGGAAACAGGTGAAAAAAGGAAAATTCAACGGGAAGCGGTTGTTGAGGCCGGGACAGTGATCTGGATGGGGGAGATTGCGGTGAAGGTGATGGGATGGGTGAGAACCGATTACGCTGAAGAAAATCAGGTAGTAGAATAAAAGAAGCGGTTGCTGCATGAAACATATGACCTTTTGGCCCTTGTATCATGAGATATTACAAACAAAAAATGCCCCGCCTATAGTTTTACTACTCCGGGTAATTATAGGCGGGGCAGATTTAACTGATGAAGTGAGATGATTCTATTTGATAATTAATCACCTTATAGCTAATTAATCCGTTATTTACAATAACCAATCTTTTATGCTATATATTGCGAAAATACAGATTTAATTGTCGTGTGGACAGGTAACGTAGGTATGTGTACTAATAAGGTCTCCGCCTACTAAATAGTTACATTTTGTGCAAATCTGTGCACTATAGATTTTAACTGTACATCCTCCAGTGCTGTTGTGGATATGTTTTGCATATCTTCCGCTTGTAAATGTATGATTGCAGATGGCATATGAAGTATCACCGTTGTTATTAAGAAAAATATATTCGCCGGAGTCGGTAATAAACACATCATCGTATCCGGAAAAATCCATATCATCAATATTGTCGTAAAGAATAGCATCGTCGCCAAATGCAAAAGTCATATCATCACCATCGGAAAGTTCTGTAACAACATCTTCCGTACTCGACTGCATCGGTTCATACGCAAAAACCGTCAATGCACTTGCCATAACTGTAACTACTGAAACTACAACGGTAACTAATTTCTGAATTCTATTAAATCTTTTCTTCATAATATACGTTAGCCTCCTTTGGAATAGATATTTCGTGCTTGAGAAGTTATTTCTCCATACCACAGGCATAGCTTTTGCCGCAGCAACGTTCAGGAGTAAATTCGCATACTCTTTCCGTTTATTCTGCTTCAATCCTTCCGTAGCATAATCATCGCACAGATACTCACACAGATTTCCGTATGAGAACAGCAGCAAGATTGCCAGTGGATTAAACCAGTGAAGACATACAATAATTAAGCAGACAAGCTTAATCAATGCATCGTAATTCTTTGCGTGACAATATTCATGCCTGTAAATTAAGGTGCTGTATTGGGATTCTGCCAGATTCTCTGGAAAGATGACATGAGGACGGATAAATCCAACCGTATAGGGTGTGTGAATATTGTTATTGATCAGAATGGAAACGGATCCTGTGCCAGGAAAATCGTAAACGTTTTCTTCTGAATTTGTCAGAAGATATTTCACAGTTTTTCTGTATTTCACTACCTGGTATATTGCGAAAAGAAAGACAACAATAAACCAGATACACAGGATATAAAACATCCATCTCGGAACCCACATAAATCCATCATTAATGGTTACATACCGGGTGCTTCCATATTCAAAATGGAGCTGCGGTGTGGTTCGCAGTCTGATTTCCTCTGCAATAGTTGTATGATACATACTTTCCGGAAGAATTCGCGTAAGCAGCTGAAATGGCACTAAATAAAAGACCATGCTCAAATACAGCAGAATTTTTCCCAGAGAATAGTTGAAACTCTTTCTCTGTAAAAGCCACGTTAACAGAAAGATAACCAAAGGAATGGAACCGGCAATTGACATCCAAAGCAACAGCATATTATTCCTCCGTATCAGGTTCTTCGAGGTTGTTTAAAAAACAACGCAGTTTGTCAATGTCATCGTTCGATAATTCGGTTTTATCAAGAGCATTAACAAGTTCTGTAAAAGAACCCCGATAAGATTGATCCGGAATATTCCTGGTTTCTCTGACATTTTCATTTTCTGCCACTTTAAATGAAAATATCTTAAAAATAGAATATCCGGAAAGACCGGAGACAATAATCGAAAATCCGGCGGCGCAGATCATGTATCTGATCGCAGCGCCATATTCCTGTGGAGCACCTGCAACAAGGTTATAAAATAAACAGGCACATAACAGGACAGATAATATCACTGTAATGATAATGCGTATTATTTTCTTCAAAATAATTCCCCTCAACAAAATAAATTGAATAAACAATTCTATGATTAAGCTCATTGTAAACAATAGAGAAATAATTGTCAAGAAATGAAAAAATTTTATCAGGATAAACACCATCATATTATAAAAGGTATGGCAGATGCATTCTTCAGTTTACAATAAGAAGTGTGCAATCCGGTAATACTTGCGGAATTCATGTATTTTGTGGCAGAGAAAAAGATTCAGGTTTTCAACTATGGAAACTGCAAGAGCGATTTCACTTATGCAGATAACATTGTCGAAGGTGTGAAGAGGTCTATGCAGGGAGCTTCGGAGAAGAATAACAGAGAAGTTTTGAGGAAGTGTTTAAGTGAAAATAAAGACAGTAATGATACCGATCATATTTTCTGGAACCAGTATAATCCGCGATAAATAACCATATGTTTCGCTGGTCTGCTTTCCCGATAGCACAGTTGTAAAAGCCTCAGCGTAGCCCGCTACGCCTGCGTTTTTACAACTGTGCTATCGAAAAAGCATCCTCACCGAAACATATGGGTATTTATCGTGGCTTATACTGGTTGCCGAGGCGATTGGAGTAACGGAGTAGTTGTTGAGTCGTTTTCAGATAAATCAGGCCGAAATATTTGCTTAAGGCCGAAGGGGAATGAGCAACAAGAACCTCCGCAGACATACACCATTGTACATCCGCGGAGGTTATAAGGGGAGGATATAAGTATTTCTACATTTATCTTCGGTAACTGTTCGATTGAAGGGGGTTCCAATGAACATTAGTAGTATGTCCGGCGGGAAAGTTTTTATACAACTATTCAAAAAATAATAATTGGAAATTTCATAAAGCATACTCAGAATCAGGAATATAATCAAAAACTCCTCAGAACAGAAATACAATCAGAAACTCCTCAGAACAGGAATATAATTAAAACCCCTCAGAACAGAAATACAATCAGAAACCCGTCAGAATTGGAATATAATCAGAAATTTCTCAGAATAGGATTTGTCTTTTGCCGGAAAAGGTGTTATAATGGTGCAGAACTGTCGGAAACGGTGTGTTTCCGGTACACTCCGGCAGGAACTGACCGGACAGAAACGAATTTTGGAAAAGAGGAAGAAACAGATGAGTGATAAAACTATCTTAGAGCAGTGGCGTTCCATCGCTTACGATCAGCAGGCTGACCGCAATAAACTCCAGCAGTTCTGGGCTAATTATTTTAACATCGAAAAAGGAATTTATGAGCAGCTTCTTACGAATCCGGATGAAGTAGTAACCGGAACTGTGAAGGAACTGGCTGAGAAATACGGACAGGAAGTTCTGACTATGGTTGGTTTCCTGGATGGCATCAATGACAGTCTGAAGGTGCCGAACCCGATTGATACCATGGATGAGGACACCGTTGTCAATCTCGGATTTGACAAAGAGCTTCTTTACAAGAACATGGTAGATGCAAGAGCTGACTGGCTGTACGAACTCCCGCAGTGGGATGCGATTTTCTCCGAGGAGAAACGGAAAGAACTCTATCTTGAGCAGAAGAAATCCGGTACAGTTGTGAAGGCTAAGAAAATCGGCCGTAACGATCCATGCCCGTGCGGAAGCGGAAAGAAATACAAATTCTGCTGCGGCAGATAATTGCTCACAGACACAGTGGACTGTCGATATATGCGGCAGTCCGTTTTTTTATATTACAGGAAAGTGCTCCGCATTTTCCTGTAATATAAAAAAGCCCTCCGGGCAGAATCGTACGTCGGCGGAGCGGAATTATATAGCTAAAGCAATGAAGGAGGAATGCGGATGCAGGCAGTTTGCATCACATTGAGTATTTTGTGCCTGAGTTATTATCTGGTGCTGGTGATTTATGCGGGAATTACGGCGGATTTTGCCTGGATCTGGATACTGGCGGCAGTGATGCTTGGAGACACTGGAGGATGCCTGGCATATGGCAAAACACATCCCGGTTTTTTCCCTGTATGGCTGCGTGATACTGGATATACGGTGCTGGCAGTGGGATGCGCGGTATTTCTGTTTCTCTGTGTACAGATTTTTCGTGGAATGACATGGAGCGGAAGCGAAAATCTGGATTATGTGGTGGTTCTGGGTGCGCAGGTAAAAGGCACTGTCCCATCCAGAGCATTGAAGAAACGTCTGCAGAAGGCATTGGAATATGCGCAGAAAAATCAAGATACCATTCTGATTTTATCCGGCGGACAGGGCTCCGGTGAGGAAATCACAGAAGCGGAGTGCATGAGACAGTATCTTGTTGATTGCGGAATCGGTGAAGAACGGCTGATACTGGAAGAAACATCCACCGATACGAAAGAAAACCTGGAGTTTTCCAACCGGCTGACTGGATGTGCAGATGCCCGGACAGGTGTGCTTTCCAACAATTTTCATGTTTATCGCGCAGTAAAACTGGCGCAGAAACTGGGGTACCGGCAGGCAGAGGGAATTGCTGCGCCTTCCGACCCGGTGATGCAGGTACACTATGTAGTGCGGGAAATTTTTGCACTTGTAAAAGAAAAATTAAAAGGGCAAATTTGACCATGCATGAAATAATATAACAGAAAGTTTTCTCTGAAATTCAGTGTTTTTTGCCATGTCCTTCCCTAAAACTCAGTGTTTTTTGTCATGGATTTCCCTGAAATTCTTTGATTCTTGTCATTGACAAACCAGTTTTGGGAATATATAATGAGGTGCATAGAAAAGAACACGTTGACGAGACGAGTAAACTGCGGAACGTTCCAGAGAGAGGCACAGATGCTGGAAGTGCCTTATCGGGAAACAGTTGAAAACTACCTCTGAGTGGCCCCAATCCGGTCCGGTGATTCCGTTATCATCAAATAAGTGGCTGAGTTGTTTCGAGGAAGAATGATTCAGCAAGCAGGGTGGAACCGCGAGCATAAGAGAACTCGTCCCTTACAGTGCAGTACGCATTGTAAGGGATTTTTTTTATTACAGGAAAGTGCGTTGCATTTTACTATGATATAAAAAATCCCTCCGGGCAGAAGTCACCCTGGAAAAACTGCATTTATTCAGTGGAAATACATGGGATAATAAGGAGGAAAAAATCATGATTATCACATTGAAAGATGGATCCCAAAAAGAATATTCGGAAGCAAAATCAGTGATCGATATTGCTTATGATATCAGTGAAGGACTTGCCCGTGCAGCATGTGCAGGCGAGGTAAACGGAGAGGTTGTAGATCTCCGTACCGTTGTGGACAGCGATTGTGAAGTGAACATTCTTACGGCTAAGGACGAAAAAGGTCTTGCAGCACTTCGCCATACCGCTTCCCACGTTCTTGCAGAAGCAGTACAGCATTTATATCCGGACGCAAAAGTTGCGATCGGACCATCCATTGACACCGGATTTTATTATGATTTCCAGTGTCCGCCATTCTCCCGTGAGGATCTGGATGAGATCGAAAAAGAGATGAAAAAAATCATCAAAAAAGGTGCAAAAATCGAGCGTTATACCAGGTCCAGAGAAGAGGCAATCGCATTCTTCAAGGAGAAAAATGAGCCATACAAAGTGGAACTGATCGAAGATCTTCCGGAAGATGCAGAGATTTCCTTCTATTCTCAGGGAGACTGGACAGATCTTTGTGCAGGCCCTCATCTGATGAGCACCAAGGGTGTCAAAGCGTTCAAACTTCTTTCTTCTTCCGGTGCATACTGGAGAGGAAGTGAAAAGAATCAGATGCTGACCCGTGTTTACGGAACTGCCTATGCATCCAAGGATGAACTGAAAGAACATCTGGATCAGATGGAAGAAGCCAAGAAGCGCGACCACAACAAGCTTGGACGTGAAATGAAGCTTTTCACAACCGTAGATGTTATTGGCCAGGGTCTTCCTCTGATTATGCCGAACGGTGTGATTATGATGCAGGAACTTCAGCGCTGGATCGAGGATGAGGAAGCAAAACGCGGATACATCAGAACCAAAACACCGCTGATGGCCAAGAGTGATCTGTACAAGATTTCCGGACACTGGGATCACTACAAGGATGGTATGTTTGTCCTTGGAGATGAGGAAAAAGATAAAGAAGTCTATGCGCTTCGCCCGATGACCTGTCCGTTCCAGTATTATGTATACAAAGCAGAACAGCACAGCTACCGCGATCTGCCTCTGCGCTACGGTGAAACCTCCACTTTGTTCCGTAATGAGGATTCCGGTGAAATGCATGGTCTGACCCGTGTCCGCCAGTTCACGATTTCCGAAGGCCACTTGATCGTCAGACCGGATCAGATGGTAAAAGAATTCAAAGACTGTATTGCGCTTGCACAGTATTGTCTGCAGGTTCTGGGTGTGGAAGAGGATGTTACCTATCACCTGTCCAAATGGGATCCGAATAACAGAGAGAAATATATCGGTGAACCGGAAGTCTGGGAAGAGACAGAAGGCCATATCCGCAACATGCTTCAGGAACTGAATATTCCGTTTGTAGAGGACGTGGGAGAAGCTGCCTTCTACGGACCGAAGGTAGATATCAATGCCAAAAACGTATACGGCAAGGAAGATACCATGATCACGATTCAGTGGGATGCTCTTCTGGCTGAACAGTTTGATATGTATTACATTGACGAAGACGGTTCCAAAAAACGTCCGTATATCATTCATCGTACATCCATGGGATGCTATGAGAGAACTCTTGCATGGCTTATCGAGAAATACGCAGGCATGTTCCCGACCTGGCTGTGCCCGGAACAGGTAAGAATTATCCCGATTTCCGAGAAGTTCCATGATTATGCGGCAAAAGTGGAAGCTGCACTGAAAGATAACAATATCCGCTGCTCTGTTGACCAGCGTTCCGAAAAAATGGGCTATAAGATCCGCGAGGCCCGTCTTGCCCGTGTTCCGTACATGCTCATTGTAGGTGCAAAAGAAGAAGAGGAAAACAAAGTGTCTGTAAGAAGCCGTTATCTTGGCGATGAGGGCATGAAAGAACTGGATTCCTTTATCGATTTCATCAAAGATGAAATTAAGACAAAACGTATCCGCAAGATTGAAGTGGAAGAGCAGGCAAAGTAATATAAAAAGGCCGCCGGTGCGAACTGGCGGCCTTATATAAAATTTGCAGGAACTGGAATCGTACTGTGGTGGAAAGGAAATACTTTTCTGAAGCAATTCACCGCGGGCGGAAAGGAAATACTTTTCTGAAGCAATTCACCGCGGGCGGACAGTTATTTCTGAGAGAAAAATTTCTCTTTGATCAGTGCCACTGGCATGTCATGGCCTGTCCAGAGACGGAAGGCTTCGGCTCCCTGATAAAGAAGCATATACATGCCGTTGAACGTCTGACAACCGGCTTCTTTTGCCTGGCGCAGAAGCAGGGTTTCCTGCGGGTTGTAGATGACGTCGGATACAACCAGATCCGGTCGGAAAATGGAAGTGTCCGGAATAATGGAAGCATCTGTATGAGGCGCCATTCCCACAGAAGTGGCATTGAGAAGCAGATAACTCTCGGCAGCAGCGGCTTTCAGTGCAGCGGTGTCTGCATTGTCGTGAAGGACCGCTTCACAGGAGGTGCTGGAATTGATCGTATTCACAAGATTCTGTGTTCTTTCCCGGAAACGGCTGGTCGGGCGGGCAAAAATGTGGATTTTTTTCACTCCGTCCAGTGCAGCCTGTGCACAGATGGCTGTGGCAGCTCCGCCTGCTCCCATCACTGTGATGACTTTGCCGGTAAGGTCGTGTCCTGCGTCTCTGGCAGCCTGCATATAGCCGATGCCGTCTGTATTATATCCGATTAATTTTCCCCCGTCATTGACAACGGTGTTTACTGCGCCGATCATGCGGGCTGCGGGAGAAAGCTCATCCAGAAGTTCCACGATTTTATTTTTGTTCGGCATGGTCAGATTAAAACCGCGGATTCCGCAAGTTTTCAGTCCTGCAACTGCTTCCGGAAGAGTATCCTCTGTGACTTCAAAGCAGAGATATACATAGTCCAGTCCAAGCTGACGGAAAGCTTCATTATGCATCAGCGGGGAGATGCTGTGAGAAACCGGGCTTCCAAGAAGTGCCGTGAGTCCGGTATGACCTGTAATTGTATTCATAGGTAAATCCTCCATTATGTAATGATTTTTTGCAGGGACATCGTGTGTGTAAGAAAGTACTTTGCATTTTTTTATTTTATTCTACAAGAAAGGAGATGTCAACAATGACAAAACCAATCCAGATCAGGAACTTGATTCTTGGAAACGGATTTCCGAAAATCTGTGTTCCTCTTACCGGTACAACAGCGGAAGGACTCTTTGGTGAGGCCGAAGCTGCCAGAGAGGCAGGCGCCGATCTTGTTGAATGGCGTGCCGATTTTTATGACCATTTATCTGAGACTGCCCTTATGTTGGAAACTCTTGCAAAAATAAACGATATTCTTGGTGAAATTCCTCTGCTGTTCACCATTCGGACAAAAGCGGAAGGTGGAAACCGTGAAATTTCCACAGAGGATTACGTCAGTCTCTGCATTGCAGCTGCAGCCTCGGGAAAAGCAGATCTGATCGATGTGGAAGTGTTTGGAGAGGAAGAGAAGAAAAAGGCGCTGATTTGTGAAATTCAGAAAAAAGGCGCAAAAGTCATTGGTTCCAGCCATGACTTTGAAAAGACCGATGATAAAGAAACACTACTGAGGAGATTTCAGGCAATCGATGCAGCAGGGGCAGATATTCTGAAGATGGCTGTGATGCCGGATGAATTTGAGGATGTGGCTGCCATTATGCAGGTGACCAGTCAGATGACAGCGGAATATACAGAAAAACCGGTGATTTCCATGTCTATGGGAAGCCTTGGCTCCATCAGCCGGATTGCCGGAGAAAATTTCGGTTCTGCTGTGACCTTCGCCACAGTCGGCGCTGCGTCTGCTCCGGGGCAGTTTCCGATTAAAGAGCTTCGCATGATGATGGAAGCTTTGCATGCAAAGAATGACAGCAGCCTGTAATTCGGATTAGTGATCTATGCATGTGAGGTCTGTGATTTATCAATTAATAAATATGCATAATTGAATGATTCGTACCAGTTTTATAGGGAAATGTCGAAACATCACGAGAAATTCTGAGGATATGCTCCCCTGTTTTGACAAAATCCGCACCCCCTGTGACCGTATAATGAGCTCACTTACCAAAGTGAAGGATTGACAGGTCATAGGGGGTTTTTATGTATTATGAAGTATACATAGATGTCGTCTTTGTGACGAATCTCTTGATGGACTATATTCTTTTGCGTCTTGTAGGAAAGCTGTTCCGATGCAGGAGGACACGCGGGAGATCCCTTCTTGCGGCGGCTGTCGGCGCCCTGTTTTCCTGTTTCATTCTGTATGTACAGATGGATGGATTTCTTCCGGTGGTTATTCTTCTTCATGGCGCATGTGCCATGGGAATGATCCGGACAGGTCTCGGACTGAAAAAAGGCAGTCTTTTGGTAAAGGCAATGCTTGCCATGTATCTTATGGCGTTTCTGCTGGGCGGCTTTCTGGAAGCTGCGGCAGCAGGCACAGAGATGACATGGAAAATGTTCGGGCTTCTGGCGGTCAGTGCATATTTGGGGCTGAGCGGCCTGATGTATCTGTCTGACTCTGTTCGTGCGCAGCGAAAGAATATTTATCCTTTAACCCTGTCCTATCAGGGAAAAGTACAGTCCGCTTACGGGTATTATGATACAGGCAATCTGTTGTCAGATCCTGTGAGCGGTGCGCCGGTTTCTGTGATGAAACCGGAACTTCTGGAAACAATGCTGCCGGGAGAATTATTAGACGGGCTGAAACACCTGAATGAGAACCCAGGGGAGGCGGAAAGTACAGAGCTTGTTTTGCTGAAACCCCGATTTCTGCCATACAGGACAGTAGGGCAGGAGGAAGGAGTGATGCTGGCAATCACGCTTGAGGACCTTTGTATCCATACTCCCGGAGAAGTGATTCATGTTTCGGCACCGGTGTTTGCTCTGGCCTTTGAACCTTCTGCTTTGGGAAAAGAGTACAAAGTACTGCTGAATTCCAGATTATTGCATTAGGAGGGGTCATATATGAACACGAACGCAGCAGGAAGTTATCCGCTTCCGGTCCTTTCCAGACTGGTTTTTTCCAGGCCGAAGGAGCTTTATTATATTGGCGGCAATGATGTTTTGCCGGCACCGCTGACACCACAGAAAGAAGCTTTTGTGATTGAGGAGCTTGGTACAGAAAAGGAAAAAGAGGCCAAAGCACTGCTGATCGAACATAATCTTCGTCTGGTGGTATACATTGCCAGAAAATTTGACAATACCGGAGTGGGAGTGGAGGATCTGATTTCCATTGGAACCATAGGACTGATCAAGGCAATTAATACATTTAATCCGGTAAAAAATATTAAACTTGCAACCTATGCATCCCGATGCATCGAAAACGAGATTCTGATGTATCTGCGCCGCAACAGCAAGACAAAGATGGAGGTATCCATCGATGAGCCGCTGAATGTGGACTGGGATGGAAATGAACTGCTTCTTTCGGATATCCTGGGAACGGATGATGATGTGATCTCCCGCAAAATGGAGGATGAAGTGGAGATCAGTCTTCTTGGCAAAGCCATCAGCAAGCTTTCTCCAAGGGAACAGACAATCATCCGGCTGCGTTTTGGGCTGAATAATGAAGATGGAAAAGAAAAAACCCAGAAAGAGGTGGCTGATCTCCTGGGCATTTCGCAATCCTATATTTCCCGGCTGGAAAAACGAATTATGAAACGACTTAAAAAAGAAATTATAAAGTACGAATAAAGTGTCAGTAAACAAAAAAGAAACAGATAAATAAGCAAATAAATAAGCAGATAAAAAAGCTAATAAAAAAGCAAATAAAAGGCAATGGATGTGCCATCGTGATCAAAAGAACCGTCGTCCGGGGAAGAGACCTATTCCGTGGGCGGCGGTTTTCCGGTATTATCCGAACTGATTTCCGTTTTCGTTGCGAAAATGTCTGTTTCGGTATTCTTTGGGTGTGCATCCCTTCGTCTGCTTGAATTTGCGGATGAAATAACTGACATTTTCAAACCCGCAGTCCAGACAGATGCTGAGGATGGGACTGGTGGTTTCGGTAAGAAGCGTACAGGCATGTTCGATCCGGCAGGAAATCAGATACTGCATGGGAGATGTTCCCGTGATCTCCCTGAAAAAACGGCACAGATACTGAGGATTGCAGGAGATGAGATCTGCCAGGTCCTGCAGTGTTATGGAGCGGGAATAGTGCTGTTCCATATAAGAAACCAGACTTTTGTATCGCACAATTTTCAGTTCGTCTCCGGCAGAAAGATTCTGGTCTGAGGAAAGCAGCAGCCCGTATTCATGCATACGGTTGATAAAGTGCAGCAGAAGAAGCTTGCAGGAAACATACCATTCGTTTTTTTGCTCCAGAGAAAGCTTCATCAGCTGTGCAAGCACAGTCCGGAGTTCTTCATAATGTTCGTCTGTCGGACGCAGAAAGTGAGGCAGAATTTTACGTTTGTCCGCAAAAGGGGACAAAACGGATTCCTGCCATTCATCGTGATATGTAAATTCCAGAATTCTGGAATCAAAAATCAGTACCTCATGTCGGGTATCCGGTTCCATACCGGTGATCTGATGCAGATCTTCGCCGTTCAGAAAACAAAAATCTCCTTCTGAGAGATGATATTCTTCAAGATTGATTTCAAAAAGATAAGTCCCTTTGGTAATATAAAGAATTTCCACAGTAGGGTGCCAGTGTCTGGCAACAAAAAAATGATCCGGAAAATCAGTACCGGGACCTGATTCGAAATGAATTCCCGTGATAGGGTTCTGCTCTGTTCCATGGGTGACATTTTCTTTCAGGGATGAATCAGGATGCATAGAAACAAACCTCCAAAAGTCAAGATTGTGTTATTATTATACAGAATGGTGCAAGAGGATTCAAGAAAAACAGAGTATAATTATTGTAAAGAAAAACACAGGAGGAATCAAACGATGATACGGAAATATGTTTATGGAGAGCCCTTTGATACAGAGGCAGTTACAGAGAAGACAGAAATTTCCGGAGGCATGCCTTCCCATGGGGAAATCTGTACAGAAGATGGGTTTTCCTTTACCCTGGAAATGGATGAAGAGGACATTGTCTATGGTCTGGGAGAAGCGAACCGCGGACTGAATAAGCGTGGATACTGTTATGTCAGCAACTGTACCGATGATCCGCATCATACAGAGGATAAACGGTCACTGTATGCTGCACACAATTTTATTGTGATTTCAGGCAAAGAGAATTTTGGTTTGTTTTTTGATTATCCGGCAAAAATCACCTTTGACATCGGATATACCAGATATGATGTCCTGAAAGTAAGCTGTGAAGCTACGGATCTGAACCTGTATGTGATTGAAGGAGAAAATGCCTATGATATCGTAAAGCAGTTCCGCGGTATGATCGGAAGAAGCTATATTCCGCCGAAATTTGCGTTTGGTTTCGGACAGAGCCGCTGGGGCTACACGACAAAAGAAGATTTTCGGAAGGTTGCGGAAGGATATCGCAGCAATCAGATTCCGCTGGATATGATCTATATGGATATTGATTATATGGAGAATTACAAAGACTTTACCCTGAATCAGGAAAACTTTCCGGATTTTCCGGAATTTGTCCGTGAAATGAAAGATGAGGGAATCCGTCTGGTTCCGATTATTGACGCGGGAGTGAAAGTGGAAGAAGGCTATTCCGTATATGAAGAAGGTGTCAGAAATAATTATTTCTGCAAACGGGAAGATGGCAGTGATTTTGTGGCTGCTGTATGGCCGGGAGATACGCATTTTCCGGATGTCCTGAATGAAGATGTGAGAAAGTGGTTTGGTGATCACTATCGCGTGCTGATTGATCAGGGAATCGAGGGATTCTGGAATGATATGAATGAACCGGCGATTTTTTACTCCAGAGAGGGTATGGAAGAACTGAAGGAGATAATCCGGAAGTATGCGGAGGAAGAGATTGAAACCATTCCTGTATGGGAACTGGGGGCGGCCGTGGAAGGTGTTGCCAATAATCCTGAAGACTATAAGAGGTTTTATCATAATGTAAACGGCAAAAAAATCCGTCATGACAAAGTACATAATCTTTTTGGCTATAACATGACAAGGGCGGCAGGAGAAGCTTTCGAGAGAATTGACCCGGACAGACGTTTTCTGATGTTTTCCCGTTCATCCTATGTGGGAATGCATCGTTACGGAGGAATCTGGACAGGCGATAACAAATCCTGGTGGTCTCATATCCTTCTGAATCTGAAAATGATGCCGTCCCTGAATATGTGCGGATTCCTGTACACAGGTGCAGATCTGGGCGGATTTGGGGCAGATGCCACCAGAGATCTGGTACTTCGCTGGCTGGCGCTGGGAGTTTTTACACCGTTGATGCGCAATCATTCTGCACTTGGAACGAGAGAGCAGGAATGCTATCAATTTGGAAATACCGATGATTTCCGCGGAATTATTGAGACACGTTACCGTCTTGTTCCGTATTTATACAGCGAATATATGAAAGCAGCGCTGAATAATGATCTGTATTTTAAGCCACTGGCATTTGTTTATCCGGAGGATGATTTTGCAGTGCGTGTAGAAGATCAGATGATGATCGGCAATGAGATAATGATCGCACCTGTTTATACCCAGAATGCAAAGGGGCGTTATGTATATCTTCCGGAACGTATGAAATTTGTGAAATTTACAAAAGACAATCAGTTCACAGAGGAAGTTCTGGAAAAGGGACATCACTATGTGGAGATTGCGCTGAATGAAGTACCGCTTTTTATCCGGGAGGGAAAATGTATTCCGGTGGCAAAAACTGCGCAGAATGTGGAATCGCTGGATACCGCAAATCTGGAACTTCTCGGTTTTGATGGCGCAGAATATGAACTTTATGAGGATGACGGAGTTCACAAAGATTATGAAAATCCGGAGAATTACAGAACTCTGAAAAAATAATTTATGATAAGATGGATTTTGAATAACTGTGCGTCGGATTCTCATTATTTCGGTGATGAGTCAGATGGACAAATTTTGATAAGAGGACTGCAGAGGAAGAACAAAATGAAATTGGAAAACGGAAGACCGGAAAACACAAATGACAGACTGGAAAAAGAAATCCGGGTATATGACCTGCTGGATTCTCTCGGCGTGGAATATCAGAGAATCGATCATGAAGCTGCTATGACTATGGCGGTATGTGAGGATATTGACAGAGTGCTGGAGGCGACAATCTGCAAAAATCTGTTCCTGTGTAATCGGCAGGAAACGGATTTTTATCTTCTGATGATCAGAGGAGACAAAAAATTCAAAACAAAAGATATTTCTGCTCAGATTCATTCTGCGCGGCTGTCCTTTGCAAAAGAAGAATATATGGAGAAATTCCTGGATATCACGCCGGGTTCTGTAAGCGTGATGGGACTGATGAATGATAAAGAGAACCAGGTGAAGCTTCTGATGGATGAGGATGTACTGAAAGGAGAGTATATCGGATGTCATCCCTGTATCAATACCTCAAGCCTGAGAATCCGTACGCAGGACATGATGGAGCGGATCATCCCCGCCATGCATCATACACCGCAGGTTGTGCATTTATAACCTGTGATTACAATATCAACATTCTGTGCAAAACGACTAAAAAAAACTGCATTCTAATAAAATTTTTGTTTACGTTAATACAATAAAGTGGTATATTTAGTACATCGGAGAATAAATCGAAAAGACAAATGTATCAGTTATTTCATTTACGGTGTGCTGATATCAGAAACGACGCAGAAAGGATAAAAAATATGGAGAGATATTATCAGCCAGAGATTGAATGCGCTTCCAGAGAACAGATTCGGGAGTGGCAGAGTGAACGACTGGTAAAACAGGTGCAGAATGTATGGGATAACGTACCGTTTTACAAAAAGAAAATGCAGGAACAGGGACTGGAACCGGGAGATATCAAGTCTGTTGACGATTTACATAAACTTCCGTTTGTTACAAAGGATGACCTTCGTGACTGTTATCCTTATGGACTCCTGGCACGTCCGTTGAGTGAGTGTGTGAGAATTCAGTCTACCAGCGGTACGACAGGAAGAAGAGTCGTGGCTTTTTATACACAGCATGATATTGATCTTTGGGAGGACTGCTGTGCAAGAGCAATCGTTGCAGCAGGCGGCACCAATGAGGATGTCTGCCATGTAAGTTATGGTTATGGTCTTTTTACCGGCGGCCCTGGACTGAACGGCGGTTCTCATAAGGTTGGATGTCTGACTCTGCCGATGTCTTCCGGTAATACAGAACGCCAGATTCAGTTTATGACAGACCTTGGTTCTACGATTTTGTGCTGTACTCCATCTTATGCAGCGTATCTTGCAGAAAGCATTCATGAGAAAGGCGTACGTGATCAGATCAAATTAAAAGCAGGTATTTTTGGTGCAGAAGCATGGACAGAAGAAATGCGTCATGATATCGAAGAGAAGCTTGGAATCAAAGCTTACGATATTTACGGACTGACAGAAATCTCCGGCCCGGGTGTTTCTTTTGAGTGTTCCGCACAGTCAGGCATGCATGTAAACGAAGATCATTTTATCGCAGAAGTCATTAATCCGAAGACCGGTGAAGTTCTTCCGGATGGTGAAAAGGGAGAACTTGTATTTACCAGCATTACGAAAGAAGCATTCCCGCTGATCCGTTATCGTACCCGTGATATCTGCATCTTAAGCAGAGAAAAATGTGCCTGCGGAAGAACACACGTAAAAATGACGAAACCGCTGGGCAGAAGTGATGATATGCTGATCGTAAAAGGTGTCAACGTATTCCCGTCCCAGATTGAGACGGTTCTGATGAACAAGGGATATCCTGCAAACTATCAGATTATTGTTGACCGTGTCAACAACAGTGATACCATTGAAGTACAGGTGGAAATGACTTCGGAAATGTTCTCCGACAGTCTGAGTGCTGTTTCTGCCAAGGAAAAAGAACTGGTTGACGCATTAAAGGCAATGCTGGGTATTTACGCGAAGGTGAAACTGGTAAATCCGAAAGCCATCACGAGAAGTGAAGGCAAGGCAGTGCGTGTCATCGACAAACGTAATCTGTATCAGCAGTAATTTGGTGAAGGATTTGTCGGTTTCTTATTGAGAATTCTGACGGAAATATTTGTCGGTTTCCTGCAGGAAATTCCGACGGAAAAGTTTGTATTTGAAAAAAAGGAGGACTTTCTATGACGGTAAAACAGATATCTGTATTCCTGGAAAATAAACCTGGCAGACTTGCTGAATTTACAGATGTTTTGTCAGAGAATAATATTAATATGAGAGCAATGTCTCTTGCAGAGGCGTCCGATTTTGGAATTGCCCGGGTAATTGTGGATGATGTATACAATGCTGTTACAGTGCTGAAGGACAACGACTATATAGTTTCCATTACCAAGGTTCTTGCAGTGGAAATGCCGGATGAACCGGGAGCACTTTCCAGAGTCATCAAAGTTCTTGGCGACAGTGATGTAAATGTGGAATATATGTATGCGTTTACTGCACGCAAAAAAGACTGTGCTTATATGATCATCCGTGTGGCAGACAACAAAAAAGCAATCGAAGTGCTGCAGCAAAACGGCATTCGTCCTGTATGCCAGGATGAACTGGTTGAATTATAAGAAGCTTCCGGGATGAGTCAACGCGTGAAAGAAAACAGAACAGATTGTTGCTGAGGCCTGCAGAGTGTGCTGCGGTGAATGAGGAGTGATTATTTAAACCGGTACATACGGGAATTTGTGTGTACCGGTTTTTTATTATACCATAGGAAAATGCTCCGCATTTGCAAACCAAACATGCGCTATGACTATTGACAAAAAGCGGAAGGTGAGTAATAATAAAGACAACTTTGATAAAGCGTTTTATAAAACAATATATGGGAGGTTCTTTATGTTACAGCAGATTATGACAAAACCAGGAGAGATTATTTTTGAAGAAGTGCCGGTTCCGGAAGTAGGAGCAGGTCAGGTAAAGGTAAAAATCATGAATATCGGAATCTGTGGTTCTGATATCCATGTTTATCACGGCAAACATCCTTTCACCTCTTACCCGGTAACACAGGGCCATGAGGTTTCCGGTGAAATTGTGGAGCTTGGAGCAGATGTGACAGGACTGACTGTCGGACAGAAAGTGACCATTGAGCCGCAGGTGACCTGTGGAAAATGTCATCCGTGCCGCCATGGCAAATATAATCTCTGTGAAGAGCTGAAGGTTATGGGATTCCAGACAACAGGAACGGCATCCGAATATTTTGTTGTCGATGCATCCAAGATTACTCCGATTCCGCAGGAAATGTCCTACGAGGAAGGTGCGATGATCGAACCGCTGGCAGTTGCTGTGCACGGTGTAAAACAGATGGGTGATGTATCCGGTATGGATATTGTGGTTATCGGAGCCGGCCCGATCGGTAATCTGGTTGCACAGACTGCCAAAGGTATGGGTGCCCGCAAAGTAATGATCACAGATGTCAGCGACCTTCGTCTGGAAAAAGCGAAGGAATGCGGCATTGACGTATGTGTAAACACCAGAAACAAAGATTTCGGTGAAGCGATGGTGGAAGCATTCGGTCCGGACAAGGCAGATGTGATCTATGACTGTGCAGGCAACAATATCACGATGGGTCAGGCAATCAAGTATGCAAGAAAAGGCAGCGTGATTGTCCTTGTTGCAGTATTTGCATCCATGGCAGAAATCGATCTGGCAGTTGCCAATGACCATGAACTGGATATTAAGAGCACCATGATGTATCGCCATGAGGATTATGTCGATGCGATCCGTCTGGTAAATGAAGACAAAGTACATTTACGCCCGCTGATTTCCAAAACATTTGCTTTCCGTGATTTCAAAAAAGCATATGAATATATCGATGCCAATCGTGAGACAACCATGAAAGTTCTGATCAATGTTCAGGAATAACAGGAAGTTATAAATCCAAAGCCCCATAAATGAAACTGCCGGATCGTTTATGGGGCTTTTGGTTCATGAACTGAAGATATTACAGGAAAAATGCAGAGAAACAGAATTTTTATAGAAATAATGGAGGGTATTAAAATGTTGAAAATAACAAAGATTCTTATGGATTATGAAACGTCGCAGGTGGGGATTACCCATATGCCGCAGTTCGGATGGATTCTGGAAAGTGATAAGAGAAATGTGATGCAGGACTCTTACGAACTGGAGATCGCGCTGGATGACGCGTTTGCAGAAAAAGTATATGCCAGCGGAAGGGTAGAATCCGATGCATCAGCCCAGGTTGAACCGAAAGAAACAGACCTGAAATCCCAGACACGTTATTATGTCCGTGTCCGTGCGACAGCAGCAGGAGAAGAAACCGAATGGACGGAAACCTCCTTTGTGACCGGTTTCATGGACAACCGCGAATGGAAAGCAGAATTTGTTTCCGCAGAGGAAGAGGCAGACAAAGACAATTCCAAAGGTACCTATGTGCGCAGAACGTTTTCACTGAAAGGCAAAGTAAAAGAGGCGTTTGCCAGCACCACAGCCCTTGGATTATATAATTTTTATATCAATGGCAAAAAAGTGGGTACAGACGAACTGACTCCCGGATGGACCTCTTACCGCAAACATCTCTGTTATCAGACATATGATGTGACAGAGTACCTGAAAGAAGGGGAAAATGCCATGGGAGCCATGCTGGGCGCCGGATGGTACAAGGGAAAAATGGGCTTTCTGGAAGTCCGCAACAACTATGGCACAAGAACTGCTTTTCTTGCGCAGATGGTGGTGCGTTACGAGGACGGCACAGAAGAAGTATTCGTAACTGACAAAGAATGGACAGGAGCCGATTCTCCGATCGTTTTTGCGGAAATTTATGATGGAGAAATTTATGATGCATCCGGAGAAATTCCGGGATGGTCAGAAGCGGGAGATGTTACCGGAAACTGGAAACCGGTATCCTGTGTGGACTTTTCGAAAGAAGTTCTTGCAGGGCAGGGAAGCGGAAAAGTGGCCGAGATGGATGAAGTATGTGCAAAACGGATCTTTACCACACCGGAAGGAGATACAGTCATTGACTTTGGACAGAATATGACCGGTCATATCCATGTAAAAGCATACGGAAAACCGGGGGATGTGATCGAGCTGCATTGTTTCGAGGTGCTGGATGCGGCAGGAAATGTATATCTGGATAACCTTCGCGGCGCAAAAGAGTCCATGAAATACACCTTTGCAAAAGAAGGCGAAGTAGAATATACCACTACCTTTACATTTATGGGATTCCAGTATGCGAAGATTGTCTCTTATCCGGGCACACCATCAGTGGAGGATTTTACAGCATATACCCTGCATACTAGGATGAATCAGACCGGAAGACTGGAATTTTCCAATCCTGATCTGAATCAGCTTGCACATAATATTCTCTGGGGTCTCAAAGGAAACTTTGTGGATGTTCCGACAGACTGTCCGCAGAGAAACGAACGTCTGGGCTGGACAGGAGACGCGCAGATTTTCTGCAGAACTGCCTGCTTCCTGGAAAATACCTATAATTTCTACAGAAAATGGCTGGTGGATGTGGAGGCAGACCAGACACCGGAAGGCGGAGTTGCTCACGTGGTACCGGATCTTCTGACCGGAAGGCCGGAAATCGTGAATGACTGGCTTCTTGGTCAGGGAAGTCACTCTGCAGCAGCCTGGGCAGATGTGGCAGTCATCAATCCGTGGACCATGTATCTGACATTTGGCGACAAAGAAATCCTGAGACAGCAGTATCAGAGCATGAAGGGCTGGATCAGTTTCATGAAGGAACATGCGGAGGATTATATCTGGAATTATAAGCTGCAGTTTGGTGACTGGGTGGCACTGGATGCGGAAGAAGGCAGTTATTTCGGTGCTACTCCGAACGACCTTACCTGTACTGCATATTTTGCATATTCCACCGGACTTTTTGTAAAAATCGCAGAAGTGCTGGGCAACGAGGAGGATGCAGAGGAATACAGAAAACTTTACGCAAAGATTGTGGAGAAATTCCAGAATACCTTCTTTGATGAAAACGGAGTTATGACCGCACAGACGCAGACGGCTCATATTGTGGCACTCTACTTTGGCCTGACGCCGGAAAACTATAAAGAAACAACCATCAACAATCTTCTGAAGCTTCTGGAAAAAGAAAACGGACATCTGGTGACCGGATTTGTGGGAACTCCGTACTTCTGTCATGCATTAAGTCAGAATGGTCATGTAAAAGAAGCGTACGACCTGCTTCTGAAAGACGATTTCCCGTCCTGGCTGTATCAGGTAAAGATGGGAGCAACGACGGTATGGGAACACTGGGATGGAATGAAACCGGACGGTACCATGTGGAGCCCGGATATGAACTCCTTTAACCACTATGCATACGGAGCCATTGGAGAATGGATGGTTCGCGTGGCAGGCGGTCTGGAAGTGGATGAAACAAAACCGGGTTATAAGCATTCCGTAATTTATCCGAGACTGGGCGGCGGACTTGACTATATGAAGTGTGAATACGATTCTGTCTATGGTACCGTGAAGAGCTTCTGGGAAGACCGCGGGGACAGCGCAGTGCTTCATGTGACAGTGCCGGTAAATACAACTGCGACCATTTGTCTGGACGGAGCAAAAACAGTGACAGATGCAGATGGTCTGGCATTTGCTGATGACGGCAGCGGAATGAAAGCAGAAGCCGGTTCCGGAGAGTATTGTATTTCTTTTGAAAAATAAAAAGTAAACAATCATGTGAAAAATTTACAAAAAAATATAAAAATGGATTTGAAATTTGTAAAAGAAAATGATATAGTGAAATTAATTAAGTATCAGTGATCTTATTTGCCTGACTCTGACAGATTGACCTCTTAAAAGTCAGGAGTTGAAAAGATGAAAGTAAGTATACGCGACTTGAGCAAAATGACCGGCTTTTCTCCGGCAACCGTTTCCAATGCGCTCAATCACAAAAAAGGTGTGAACAAAGAGACTGCTGAAGAAATTTTTCGCGTTGCCAAAGAGACCGGCTATTTAAGTGCAAATGCAGTGACGAAGATCAGACTGCTTATTTTTAAAAAAAATGGCCTGATTATTGATGATACGCCTTTTTTTCAGAGCCTGATTGAAGGGTTTGAGGAGGAGTGCCACAGACTGGGCTACGAAATGGTGATTTCCCGGGCGGATCAGAGAGAACCGGATTATCTGAATCAGGTACAGGAGATTCTCAGAGAGCAGGGAGCGGCGGTTGTTGTTCTTGCTACAGAAATGATGGACGGGGATCTGGAACCATTCCGGAATCCTCCGTGTCCTCTGGTGATTCTTGACCACTGGTCTGAGTCCATGGAACTGAACGCAGTTCTGATCAATAATGCGGATGCTGCCCGTATGATCACAGAACATGTCCTGGATTATGGACATACAGAAGTAGGTTATCTTCGCGGCTCATTCCGAATCAAGGGATTTCGTTCCCGTTTTGTCGGATTTCAGACTGCATTGAAAAAACGCAGGCTGCCTTACCGGGAAGAATATACAGTAACCCTGGGAACTTCTATGAATGATGCATATCAGGATATGCTTCAGTATCTGAAAAAAAATCCGAAACTGCCTACCGCCTTTTTTGCGGATAATGACATGATTGCCCTTGGAGCTATGAAAGCTCTTCAGGAGAGAGGCTATCGTATACCGGAAGATGTTTCCATCGTGGGATTTGACGACCTGTCTTTCAGTGCGATCTCTTCCCCTGCACTGACAACCCTTCGTGTGCCGAATAAGGAAATGGGCAAGATTGCAGTGCGCAGACTCGTGGAGCTGGTAGAGGGAATAGGCACTGACACAGTGACCAAGACCCAGGTCTGCCCCAGCATCATATACCGTGACACTGTAAAAAAGATGGAATAGATAAAAATATGTTACTGTGAACGGAGTGAACAGTAACAGAAATATTGGAATATGAAAGTCTGGAGAAACATGAAAGTTTCGAGGCTTTCTGAAAAGATTCAGGATAGAGCATTGTGTATGATACATGGTGCTCTTCTTTTTATGCAGAATAAGGAAGCAACTGGTAAGATATCTTGTCATTATTGGTCCCCTTCCGGATTTTTCACTTTTTTCTTCCAGTGAAACCTAACTGCACACAGAAGACCCGGGCTGCCCTCAGGGACTCTCTTTTGCGTACGGTTTTTCACGCCCCGTACCTTCTCACAGCGTCTCGCTCTGAACGGAGGTTCCGGCGAAAGCAATAATCTCATAACAAAAATAAAATATGTTTAGAAATGTTTATATAAACGTTTAATATCCATGTGTGGAGGAAACAACAAAAACCAGAAATAATCTATGCATTATAAACAAAAACCACGAAATAAGATTGTGAAAAACGATGTTTGCATGAAAAAATAGAAAAAAGGTATTGAAAAAATATATAAACAGTTTATAATAGCGTTTAGAAAGAAGGTCAATCTGCCAGCAAGGCAAAGAACACAAAAAAACATAGAAAACTCAGAAATTCATGAAACCACGCAAAGGTAAAATAAAGGAGGAAACAACATGGATCACATTAAATTAGGTTATGCACCTACAAGAAGAAGCATTTTCAGTGCACCGGATGCTATCAAGTACAGAGGCCTCACAGCTGACCGTCTGACAGAGCTGGGAATTGATTTTGTAGACATTACCGATATCAATGAAGAAGGACTTCTTTACAACGATGACGATATGAAGAAAATCGCCGAGAAGTTCAAAGCAGAAAAAATCGATGGCTTATTCCTTCCGCACTGCAACTTCGGAACAGAATATGAGTGTGCACGTCTTGCAAAAGAACTGAACGTACCGGTACTTCTCTGGGGACCGCTGGATGAGCGTCCGGAGCCGAACGGCGTACGCCTTCGTGATACCCAGTGCGGACTTTTTGCAACAGGAAAAGTATTAAGAAGATTTCGTATTCCGTTTACCTATATGACCAACTGCCGTCTGAGCGACCCGGTATTTGAGAGAGGCATCAGAGATTTTATGGCAGTCTGCAATGTCGTTAAGAAATTCCGCAACATCCGCATCCTCCAGATTTCCACAAGACCGTTTGATTTCTGGACCACCATGTGCAACGAGGGCGAGCTTCTGGAAAGATTCAACATCCAGATTTCCCCGATTCCGATGCCGGAACTGACTGACGAAGTGAAGAAAGTAAAAGCAGAAAAAACAGAAGTTGCCAAAGTTATGGAATACTGCAGAACCAACATGATCATCGACGTCAAAGACGAAGAGCTGGAAAATGTAGCGGCTCTGAAAGTAGCCATGAAAAACCTGATCAATAAATACGGCTGCCAGGCAGGAGCAATCCAGTGCTGGAACCAGCTTCAGAGCGAACTTGGCATTATGCCGTGTGCAGCAAACTCTCTTCTGAATGAAGAAGGAATTCCGGTTGTCTGTGAGACAGATATCCATGGAGCAATCACCGCTCTTATGGTAGAGGCAGCAGGCATGGGAGAGACCAGAAGCTTCTTTGCTGACTGGACCATCCGTCATCCTGACATTGAGAACGGCGAACTCCTTCAGCACTGCGGACCATGGCCGATCTCTGTTGCAAAAGAAACTCCGAAGATTACCTATCCGCTGGCATTTGATCATCCGGGAGCAATTACCGCAGAAGCAAA
This sequence comes from uncultured Blautia sp., assembly GCA_945864225.1. Classification (GTDB taxonomy): domain Bacteria; phylum Bacillota; class Clostridia; order Lachnospirales; family Lachnospiraceae; genus Blautia_A. The sequence continues at coordinate 42,070 of CAMBAL010000002.1, forward strand.
ACACGGCGATATCACACTGGCACGTTTTGACGGCGACAACGGCGAATATTCCCTTCTTCTTGGAAATGCCAAAGGTGTTGACGGTCCGAAAGGAATGGGAACCTACCTCTGGATCGAAGTGGAAAATATCAAACGTCTGGAAGCAAAAATTGTGGAAGGACCATATATCCATCACTGTGTCGGCATTCACAAGGATGTTGTTCCGGTGCTTTACGAGGCATGTAAATATATCGGCGTGAAACCGGATCTGTACGACCCGATCGAGGAAGATGTAAAAGCTTACCTTCGCGGTGAATGATTTGCATAGAAGCAGGCAGAGCAAGGCAGAGGGAACAGCAACAGGAAGCGTTCGTTTTATCATAGGAAAGTGCTTTGCGTTTTCCTATGATAAAATAAAGCCCTCCGGGCAGGATTCTATCTTATCTGCTTTGCCCGGACTGTTCAGATATATAACAGAAAGGAAAATAAAAAATGGAAAACCTGACCGCTTTATCTTATGATTTAAGAAAAGATGTCATCGAAATCATCTGTGCCGGAAAAGCCGGACACATTGGCGGTGACATGAGTGTCATTGACACATTAATTACCCTGTATTTCAAACAGATGAACATCAGCCCGGAGAATATGGATGATCCCAACCGTGACCGTTTTGTCATGAGTAAAGGTCATTCGGTAGAAGCCCTTTATGCAGTTCTTGCGAAGAAAGGCTTTTTCACACTGGAAGAAGTTCTGGAGAACTTCAGCAAATTCGGTTCCAAATTCATCGGTCATCCGAACAACAAGCTTCCGGGTATCGAAATGAACTCCGGTTCTCTGGGACATGGACTTCCGGTATGTGTGGGCATGGCTCTGGCAGGTAAGATGAATCATCAGGATTACCGTGTATATACCGTAATGGGTGACGGTGAACTTGCAGAAGGTTCCGTATGGGAAGGTGCTATGGCAGCAAGCCATTACAAACTTGACAATCTCTGTGCAGTGGTAGACCGCAACCGTCTGCAGATTTCCGGAAATACCGAAGATGTGATGCATCACGACGATCTTCATGAGCGTTTCAGAAGCTTCGGATGGAATGTGATCGATGTCAAAGACGGCAACAGCATTGATGAGCTGAACGCTGCTTTTGACGAAGCAAAGACCGTAAAAGGAAAACCGACCGTACTTATCGCCAACACTGTAAAGGGCTGTGGTTCCCCGGTTATGGAAAACAAAGCGGCATGGCATCATCATGTACCGAGTGAGGAAGAATATACACAGATCATGAAAGATCTGGAAGCAAGAAAGGAGGCTGCTCTTCATGAGTAAGATTGCTAATAAACAGATGATTTGCGAAGTCCTGATGGAGGCAGCAAAAACAGATAAAGATATCGTTGCACTGTGCAGCGATTCCAGAGGAAGCGGTTCCTTTACTCCATTTGCAGATACCTATCCGGAGCAGTTCGTTGAGACCGGTATCGCAGAACAGAACCTGGTAAGTATTTCCGCAGGCCTTGCAAAATGCGGCAAAAAAGCTTATGCAGTTTCCCCTGCATGCTTCCTTTCCACCAGAAGTTATGAGCAGGCAAAAGTTGACGTAGCTTACTCCAACACAAACGTAAAACTGATCGGTATCAGCGGCGGTGTCAGCTACGGCGCACTGGGCATGAGCCATCATTCCGCACAGGATATTGCAGCTATGGCAGCTATTCCGAATATGCGTGTTTATATTCCGAGTGATCATCTTCAGACAAAGGAACTGGTAAAAGCTCTTCTGAAAGATGAGAAACCGGCTTACATCCGTGTAGGACGTAATGCTGTAGATCCTGTTTATGAAGAAGGCAATGTTCCGTTTGAAATGGACAAAGCTACCGTTGTATGCGAAGGTACAGACGTTGCCATCATCGCATGCGGTGAAATGGTAAAACCGGCCAAAGACGCTGCAGAAATCCTGAAAGAACAGGGAATCAGCGCAACCGTACTTGATATGTACTGTGTAAAACCGCTGGATAAAGATGCAGTGGTAAAGGCAGCTGAGAATGCAAAAGCAGTGATCACAGTGGAAGAAGCATCTCCATTCGGCGGTCTTGGCTCCATGGTAAGCCAGGTTGTGGGAAGTGAATGTCCGCGCAAAGTGATCAACATGAGTCTTCCGGATGCACCGGTAATCACAGGAACATCCAAAGAAGTTTTTGATTATTATGGATTAAACGCTGAAGGCATTGCTCAAAAAGCAGCGGAACTGGTGAAATAATATGAGTAAATATGTATTGGGAATCGATCAGAGCACGCAGGGCACCAAGGCACTTCTTTTTGATGAAGAAGGAAGCCTGATCTGCCGCAGTGACGTGCCTCATAAACAGTATATTGACGAGAGGGGCTGGGTAGAGCATGATCCTGAAGAAATCTACCGCAATACCCTTTCTGTTGTAAAGATTCTGGTGGAAAAGGCCGGAATCGACAAAAATGAAATTGTGACACTTGGTATCAGCAACCAGAGAGAAACGGCGATGGTATGGGATCGTGCCACAGGAAAACCGGTATACAATGCGGTGGTATGGCAGTGTGCCCGCGGCGCGGAAATCTGTGCGAAGATTGAAGCAGCAGGACACGGAGAGATGATCCGCTCCCATACAGGTCTTCAGCTTTCTCCGTATTTCTCTGCTGCCAAGATTGCCTGGGTACTTCAGAATGTGGAAGGTGCACAGGAAAGAGCAGACAGAGGAGAGCTTTGCTGCGGTACCATTGACAGCTGGCTGGTATATAAACTGACCGGCGGCAAAGAATTCCGTACCGATTATTCCAATGCCTCCCGTACCCAGATGTTTAACATCACTTCTCTGGCATGGGATCCGGAGGTATGCGGCCTGTTTGGAATTCCGGTATCCTGTCTGGCAGAGCTGACAGATTCTGACGGCGAGTATGGTATGACGGATTTTGACGGATTCCTGGATGCACCGATTCCGATCCGTGGTGTCCTGGGTGACTCCCATGGAGCACTTTTCGGACAGGGATGTGTAGAAAAAGGTATGATCAAAACTACATACGGCACAGGTTCTTCCGTTATGATGAATATCGGCAAAGATCCTGTATTCAGCAAACGTGTGGTAACTTCTCTCGCATGGAAGCTGAACGGAGAAGTAAACTACGTGCTGGAAGGAAATATCAATTATACAGGTGCAGTCATTACCTGGCTGAAGGATGATCTGGAATTGATCACTTCCCCGGGCGAGACAGAAGCACTTGCGCTTGCCGCAAATCCCAAGGATAAAACCTATCTTGTTCCTGCGTTTACAGGGCTGAGTGCTCCTTACTGGGACAGCGAAGCAGCCGGTATCATCAGCGGTATGACCAGAACCACCAAACGGGCGGAAATCGTCCGCGCAGGTCTGGACTGTATTGCATATCAGATCACAGATGTGATCGAAGCTATGAGCGAGGAGTCCGGGATTGCGATCGGCGAACTTCGTGTAGATGGCGGTCCTACCAGAAACCGTTATCTTATGCAGTTCCAGAGTGATATGGCGCACGTGACGGTACAGGTTCCGTCTGCAGAAGAATTATCCGGTATCGGAGCTGCCTATGCGGCAGGAATCGCAGTGGGACTTTATGTACGCGATGAAGTGTTTGCAAAAATGAGCCGTACAAAATTTGAGCCGGCTATGGATGCAGAAACACGCAATGAGAAATACGAGGGATGGAAACATGCCGTATCTCAGGTCCTGACTAAATAAAGAATGGATGGAAGAAAAGGGCAGCAGCTGTGGTGAATTGTGCAGTTGCTGCCTGTATTGCTGTGGAAAGAAATGTGATTTTCTTTGCAAAACCGGCACTTAATTTTGGCGGAAAGCAGTAATCAGAGCTGGTTATAACGAAAAAGAAAAACAGGGAGGTATAAACATGGGAGATCAATTAATCAGCATTATTCCGGATATGGAACGAAAAACAGTAGATGCATTTGTAAACAAGGCTGTGGAGCTGGATCATCCGCTTCTGGAAAAAACAGTGAAGCCGGTGCGTCTGGTGGAAATCGGAAGAGATGAAAAAGGAAACGGAGTTCCCGTATCAACAGAAGCAATCGAAGAGATGCCCGGTAAGCTTCTTAGAAAAGGCGACAGTATCTGCATGGATTTTGGTGATCATTATGTGGGATATGTGACGCTGAAACTGAAGTCTGCAGGAAGTCCGCAGGATGCACCGGCATTTCTGCGCCTGAAATTTGCCGAGATCGCCAGTGAGATTCTGGATGATTCTTCTGTCTATGAGGGATGGATCAGCAAAGGATGGATTCAGGAGGAATTTATCCATATTGATGTGCTGCCCTGTGAACTGAAGCTGCCGAGACGTTATGCTTTCCGTTACCTGGAGGTTCTGGCAATTGATACTTCACAGAAATTCCAGGTGGTGGTGGAAGATGCGGAAATGACAGCAGTTTCTTCCGTTTCCATGGAGGATGTGAAACCAATCGAGGGGATTTCGGAGGATCTTCAGAAAATTGACCGTGCCAGTCTGAAAACGCTTCAGGATTGTATGCAGCATGTGTTTGAGGACGGACCGAAGCGTGACCGCCGTCTGTGGATCGGTGACCTTCGCCTGCAGGCAAAGGCAAATTATGTGACATTCAAAAATTATGATCTGGTAAAACGCTGCATGTATCTGTTTGCAGGTCTTACGAGAGGGGACGGCAAGATTGGCGCATGTCTGTTTACAGAGCCGGTAATGCAGGTAGATGATACGTTCCTTTGGGATTATTCGCTGTTTTTTGTATCCATTCTTCATGATTATTATCAGGAAACAAAAGATCTGGAAATTGTAAAGGAACTGTGGCCGACTGCCTATACACAGATCCGTCTTGCTCTGGACGATATGAAAGATGGGGTGCTGGATACTTCCGAAAATCCGATGGTGGCATTTATTGACTGGAAAGAGGGACTTGACCGTCAGGCTGCCGCACAGGGGGTATGGATTTACTGTCTGCGACACGGAAAGGTGCTGGCACAGCTGGCAGGAGATACCAGCGCACTGGAAGAACTGGATGGTCTTTTGAATGATGCAGTGGAAAAGGCAGTTTCTCATTTCTGGGATGAAGAACAGGGCTTCTTTGTAAGCGGAGAAACCCGTCAGGTGTCCTGGTCCAGTCAGGCATGGATGGTGCTTGCGGATGTGTTTGATCAGGAAAAGAGCCGGGAACTGATGCTGCATCTTCTGGATGTAAAGCCTGCTATGGGTGTGATGACACCATATGCTTACCATCATGTGATCGAGGCACTTCTCCATGTGGGAGAAAAGGACAAAGCTCTGGAACTTATGAGAACCTACTGGGGCGGTATGATCGATCTTGGTGCAGATACGTTCTGGGAAGCATTTGATCCGGAAGATCCGCTGGCTTCTCCTTACGGAAATATGCAGGTAAACAGTTTCTGCCACGCATGGAGCTGTACACCGGCATGGCTTTTGAGAGAATATTTTGAATAAAGAATTGGTATATGATAAGAACCTCTGCTTTTTCATGGGAAAAGCGGAGGTTTTTTGCAAGGTGCGATTGGTGATACGCAGAAATTATTCGTTCCGTAATAATTCGTATGTTGACGGTATCGGGATTTTCTGTGAACAGTAATACAAAATGCTTCAAAAAAATTAAAATAATTGTAAAAAAGAGTTCCATTTCTATGGGAATTGGTATACAATCATGGTATGAATTGACATTTTGTCAATAAATCAGGAGGAAATATCGATGAAGAATCAGATAGTGAAACGAATGATATATGCGTCTGCAGCGGCTATGCTGTGTATGAGTACACCTGCAGCGGTTTTGGCAGAGGAAGCAGCGGCGCAGACAGAGCAGGCGGCTGAGAATGCTGCGGAAGGTGCAGCGGAGAATTCTGCAGATGCCGGCGAAGAAAAGGAAGAAGAACGTATTCCGGAAGATGTAACGGTATCTCTTCAGACTGGAGATGTGGTAGTAAAGAACGAAACCAAACGTTTTTTTGCAAATGCTGAATATAAAAGAGCAGAATCAAAAGTTGTGGAAATGGAAACTGCAGAAGAAACAGCAGATACGCAGGATGAGGGAACAGAAGTGGTAGCACAGACATGGAACCTGATCCTGACAGAAGAACCTACAGTGGAAGAAGTGGATGGAGAGAAGAAAGAAAAGGCAGGGGAAGTACATACGTTTGATGATGTGAGAGCAGATAAGTGGACAGACCCTGTACTGACCGAAGAGTTCGGATTTCTTTATATCAAATATACGGATGAAAACCTGGAAGAGAAGGAAGCTGCAGAGACCGCAGAAGAGAAAGAACTGGAAAAACCTGTGACGATTTATGTCACAACAGAGGTGAATGTTCGTCAGAGTGCAGATGTGGAGGCAGATCTGGTGACAGTCACCACATTTGGAGAAGAATGGACGGCAGTTGCATCTGTACCAGGCTGGGTCAAAGTGGAAAAAGATGGAAAGACCGGATATGTCCGTCATGAATATGTGACCGATGACAAGGCGAAACTGGAGGAATTGAAAAACCAGAAGGCAACTCCGACATCTGTACCGGAACAGAAGGATTACCAGCAGTCTCAGAGCAGCAGTCAGGATGCAGATTATTCTTATGATCAGTCTTCAGGCTCTTCATCCGGAAGTTCCTCATCCGGAGGTTCTTCATCCGGAAGTTCCTCATCCGGAAGTTCTTCCTCAGGCGGACAGTCGGGTTCCGGAAGTTCTTCCAATGGCAGTGATGTGGACTATGTAGAGGAACCGGTAGATCCTGATGAAATATTTGAACCGGATACTCCGGAAACGCCTGAGGAACCGGATACTCCGTCAGAACCGATTGAAGATCCGCCTGCATCGGAGGATATCGGAGGCGCAGGAGAAATATACGAGAGCGGTACGGAAGAGGAAACAAATGAAGCCTGAGCAGATGGAACTGTTATTGCGGGACTGTACGCTCTGTCCCCGTGAGTGTCATGCAGATCGTCTGCATGGAAAAAAAGGGTATTGCGGCATGGGAAGCACGGTAGTGGCTGCCCGTGCCGCTTTGCATATGTGGGAGGAACCCTGTATTTCCGGAAGAAGAGGTTCCGGAGCTGTGTTTTTTACTGGATGCGGGCTGAAGTGCTGCTTTTGTCAGAATCGTGAGATTGCTATCGGAGACAGTGGGCTGGAGATTTCGACGGAAAGACTGGCGGATATTTTTCTGGAATTGGAACAGGAAGGCGCTGCAAACCTGAATCTGGTGACAGGGGCGCATGATGTGCCTCAGATTTTGAATGCTCTTGAGGTTGCACATCAAAAAGGATTTGAGCTTCCTGTGGTTTATAATTCCAGCGGATATGAAAAGGTGGAAACACTCCGGCTGCTGAAGGGGTATGTGGATGTATATCTTCCGGATCTGAAATATATGGAGTCAGAACTGGCGGGAGCTTTTTCTCACGCACAGGATTATCCGGAAAGAGCGAAAGCTGCGATATGCGAGATGGTCAGACAGACAGGACCCTGTGAATTCGGAGAAGACGGATATATCAGAAAAGGTACGATTGTCCGTCATCTGATTCTGCCCGGTCACACCAGAAATTCCATAAAAGTGCTGGAATATCTTCATGAAACTTACGGGAATGAAATTTATATCAGCATTATGAATCAGTTTACTCCGATTTATCATCAGGAGAACTATCCGGAATTGAATCGCAGAGTGACAGCAAGAGAATATGAAAAGGTTCTGGATGCGGCTGTGGAACTGGGGATTGAAAACGGATTTTTCCAGGAAGGGGAAACGGCAAAAGAAAGCTTTATCCCGGCTTTTGATTACGAAGGTGTTCAAACACATTCTAAAACGGAAGACAGAGTGAAAATAAGAAAGGGTGAAAATAAAAAAGAATAGAAACAGTGAAAGAATAAAAAATCCCATAAATGGAAGGAGGCCGGTACTTACGTACCGGCGCGTATGAAAAAGAAAAATATTTAATAGAAAGTGTTTCGCTTTCTATGCAAAATACTATAAAAAAGAAATGTGAAAATTCTGTGATGAGCATTTGAAAAAAATGTGAAAATATAGGGGAATTGTCAAATAAGGTTTTCTATGTTATCCTATTAGGAAACAAGGACTGCAGCAGAAAAATGTTGGCGGTCGGCAGGAAACCATCAATACAGATATTATGCACAATGAGGTGCTTTGCAGCGAGGGTGGCGGCAGAGCACCTTTTTAAAGAGGTATAAAAGTTGAAAAAGATAAAAAAAATTACAATTCTCCAGATTCTTCTAATTAGCATGATGGCAGTTGTCCTTCTGTTCGTTTGGATAAAAAGCAGCCAGGCAGCTATGTCTTTTCCGCTACCTGCGAAGTTTTTTGGAGAATACTGCCAGGGCGACGGGGAATGGGAAATATTTACAGAGAAAACCAGTCTGTCGGCCATGGATGGAGACGTGACGTTGCGGGGACATTTTGAATATGAGCTTCCGGAAGGAATGGAAATGTGTCTGTATGTAAATCATATAGGCTATCGTCTGTCTGTGAACGGAACGGTGATTGATGAAAATGCTGCCATGACGCAGAAACTGATTCCGGATTATTGCGGAAGAGTATGGATGACATTCGTCTCTCCTGGCATTACCGCTGAGGATGAAGTGGAAATTACGCTGCATAATCCTCATACATATGGGAACTCCCATGCATACAATGAGTTCCTGGGGTTGATGTTTGCTGGCTCGGATACAGTCGTAAAACATTACCTGGATCCATACTGCAGTCCCTTTCGAACATTTGGAATACTTCTGATTAGCATGTCTATCCTGCTGGCAGGAGGAGCGATTGCCTCTGTTTTTCTTCGAAGTAAAGGGACATCGTTTTTATGGAGTGGAAGCACTGTATATTTTTGCGCAGGACTATATGTATGCCTGGATACGGCGGATTGCTTTTTTGAGCGGGGGACGCTGGCCTTGTTTACCTATTCACAGGCGCTTGTCATGATATTGTTTCCCTTTTTCTTAAGCCTCGCGGCAATGGAATGCATGCGAAAAAAGGAAAGAAAGACGGCAGAAAGGGCAATTGCGATTTCCGGAGTGTTTGATCTGACGCTGATGATATTATCTGTCAGCGGTTTTGCAGTGATTTATGATCTGACAAAGTACTGGGTGATTATAGAAGTTGTCTTTTGTGTTCTGTTTTTTATTTTGTGTATCCGGTCAATGAAGGATACAGGAAAGAGAAAGAAGACTGCACTGGCTTTCTTTGCGCTTCTGTTTCTCACGTTGCTGTTCGATATGGCAGGTCTGGGAGAAAGTGTGTATTCTCGTGCGGTATGTACAAAAACGATATTTATGGTGATGACAGTGCTTTATATTGTGCTGTTGATCCGAGATGTCATTGTGAATCGTAAAGCGGTTGCCCGTATGGAAAAACTGGACAAGGAACTGGAGGAGAGCAGGATAGCCGTTATGCTGACTCAGATTCAGCCTCATTTTTTATATAATTGTCTGAATACGATTTATTACCTGTGCGGCAAAGATGCAGCGATGGCACAGCAGGCAATCAGTGATTTTTCTGATTATCTGCAGATAAATCTGAAATCTTTGAATCAGAAACATCTGGTTCTTTTTACGAAAGAGTTAAAGCATGTAAAAACATACCTGAAGCTGGAACAGCTCCGGTTTGAGGATGATCTGCATATTGTTTATCAAATCGGCCCGGACAACTTCAGCATTCCGGCTTTGTCCCTGCAGCCTCTGGTGGAAAATGCGGTAAAGCATGGGATCTGCCCGAAAGAAGGAGGCGGAACCGTGACCATCGAAACATGGGAAACAAAAGAAGACTTCGTTATTGCTGTAAAAGATGACGGCGTGGGCTTTGATGTGCAAAGCATCATAGAAGAAGGCGGGAAACATATCGGAATAGACAATGTCCGCCGTAGATTATGGGCAATGAGTAAAGCAATACTTGAAATAGACAGCTTACCCGGAAAGGGAACAACAGCCACGATCCGAATCCCAAAGGAGGTGACCAGATGAGAATTCTCGCCGTAGATGATGAGAAAATAGCTTTGGAAGTATTGGTATCTTCCATAAAAAACGCAGACCCCTCTGCAGAGGTGATAAGCTTCGACAATCCGAAGGATGCTTTGGAATTTGTAAAGGATACCCCATGTGAGACTGCATTTCTGGATATTCAGATGCGGCACTACAACGGCATCCGGCTGGCGCAGGAGATGAAGATTCTTAATCCGCACGTGAATATCGTATTTGCCACCGGATATGACGAGTACATGGAGGAAGCATTCGGCATGCACGCCAGCGGCTATGTGCGAAAACCCATCACTCCGGAAAAGGTATGGCGGGAATTGACGGATCTTCGTTATGTCCCTAGGACGAAAGGAAAAAAACGAGTGCGGTTCCAGACATTCGGATCTTTCGAGATGTTTGTAGATGAAAAAACGGTGTCATTCAGGTACGACAAGACGAAAGAAATGGTGGCATACCTGGTTGACCGGGAAGGATCCTTGTGCAGCAACAACGAAATCATGGCGCGTTTGTGGCAGGATGACCACCATGCCAGCTATCTGCGAAGGTTGAAAAAAGACCTGATGGATACCATGGGTGATTTGGAATGTGCGGATATTGTGGTACAGGCATGGGGAAGAATCGGCATTCTTACGCAAAAAGTGGACTGTGATTATTACGATTGGAAAAAAGGAAAACCATACGCGTTGAATGCGTATATCGGGGAATATATGGCACAGTATGAATGGGCAGAGCTGACCAACGGGGGGCTTGCACATTCGAAAAAAAAGTAACCTTGGAAACGCCTTTCATTATTTGGTGTAACACTTTTGTAACGGTTGATGTGTTAAAATAACATCAAATGTTTTGTGATTTTTGTGAATAATGGATATTATCAGATAACAGCATCTGTGGATCCGATTTGCAAAGCGTAAAAATAGTTTAATTTCGTGTACGACTGGGAATGAAGGGCAATGAGAATGGGTAAATCTTTAAAAAAAATGATGTGTGCAGTATTGTCGGCTGCACTGTGCTTTTCCAATCTGAATATAACTGCAATTTCAGCAGAAGCGGTATTTGATTCCTCAATGACTTCCGAAGATATCCTGATTTCAGATGGAACAGAGGAAAATGGGACAGATCTGATTTTTGATGATGGAAGTGATGCGGACTTTTCCGATGGTATGGAAGAAGCGGGGAACGGTTCTGCTGCCGAAAATCAGGAAGAGAATGCAGCAGAGGAAGAGGAGAATATCATCTATGATCCGGTAAACCGGATTCATGAAACGGATCAGCTGGAGGTGAAGCTGACCGACTGGTGGTATAAAAACCCGCAAGGCGAAACGCAGAAAATAGAAACAACGGTATCATCAGAAGAAGAGAAGAACAATGTTGTCTGTGATCTGTCACAGATAAAGGAAGATAATTATTCGGAAGCGGGCTTCGATCTTTCCTTCACATTTTTAAAAGAAGGAGAGGAGCGGAATGTGCAGGCATCGGATTATCTTTCCTTTACGCTGCCTGCATGTTTTAAAGAACTGTCGGTTACGGGAGCGCAGGAGGATTATTATACATACACCCTGCAAGAGCAGGAAGATCATTCCTATAAGATGACGGTTACTTTCCAGACCATTCCGGAAACACCGGATATAAGCGGAACGATACATATGGCGTTTTCTCTGGGGGAGACAATGGAAAATGAGGCAGGAAGCACCTGCCTTTTTGTGCTGCAGGGAAATCAGACTCAGCCGATGGCAAGTGTATCCTACGAAGTGATTTTTCCGGAGCAATCAGTGGAAGAAGCCGCCGGGGAAGATACGGAGGAAAATGGGGAAGAAGATACAGAAGAAGATACAGAAGAAGATACAGAGGGAGATGGCGTGAATGCTGCGCAGGGTGAGGAAGAAGAACATGCGGAGGATTTTGCGCAGGAGAATACAGAAGAGGGCGTGGAGGATTTTACGCAGGAGAATACAGAAGAAGGAGTGGAGAATTCTTCGAAGGAGAACACAGAAGAAAATGCCGGTAATTCTGCGGAAGAAAACATGGAAGAGGAAGAACCGGATGCTGCAGCTATGCCAATGTTGATGACGGTTGGAGATAACGGAGAAGAGTCTTCGGTGGAAGCCGTGGGTGAATCGGAAAATGGAAGCGATACCGGTTCACCGCTGGTTCAGGGAGAATTCAGTGTTTCCGGGACAATTGCATTTGATGAAACACTGAATGGAACAGACTGGCGTGAGCTGGTGCGCCCGAATGAGTTTGATACAGATAATACGATTAGGATCGTGCTGTCTTATACGGATAATAATGGAGCAGGACAAAGTATTGAAACATATGCACAGGACAATCTTTCCACGGATAATTTTTATTTGAAATTTACCCATGATGGAGAAGGCGGAGGCGACTTTGTCATCGAGCATGTGCCGAAGACCGTGATGGTTGATGGGAAAGAGTATCAGGTAAACAGCTATGAGATAGCTATTGCACCCAAGCAAAAGTACTATCAGAGTAAAGATATCATCAATATTAAATTTCAGAATTTTAGTGATAAGACAAAAGTGATTGGTACGTTGAGTCTTGCTCTGAAATATCAAACACTTACTCTGCAGCCGACGGTGAAGCCAGATGGTGGAACGGATAATCCGTCGTTTAAAATGAATGTGGTATTTAAAAATGGGATTGAATCAAATGTTGCCGCGTCAGGTGGAAAAACGCTGTCCTATAAACCTTACGTATCCACACCATCCAAAATTTCTGTTCCGCTGGGAATTTCCTATCAGGTGACACAGGAGGTTACTTCCGGGTATAAATTTGATCAGAATTATACAACTACGATTACCGGGGAAGGATTAGAGGATTCAAGCTTAACAGGTACAACCGCAACAGGAATAATCGAGGCAGGAAAGAATATCACGATATCTACGGTAAACTATGCCCAGAATGTTTCGGTTGGTTTCTATGTAAAATGGAATGACAATAACTCTGCAACGCGTCCGGCAGCGTTGACTAAAGAGAATTTCGTTTTACAGTATCGAACTGGAGAGGGAGAATGGACAGAGCTTACAGAAGAGCGTTTTAGTGAACTTGGAGTGAATCAAATGCCCGGTTTTGATGATTCGTTGGCACTTACGGGGAAATTTTCGTTTACAGGGCTGCCGGCAATAGACGCAAAGAATCGGTCATTGATTTATCAGGTGGCGATAAAAGAGGAACAGGTTCCGAACGGATACATTGTCGCTCCGTTGGCTGTTGAGAATGGAGGTACGTTTACATTCAGGGAAACCACAAGCTTTACTGCGGATATAGTATGGAATGATGACAGCAATATAAAAAAATTGCGGCCGGGCACAATTGAAGAGCTGAAGCTTTACCGAAGAGCTGAAAACGGGACTTATGAATTGGTATGTGATACGATTCCGGAGAACTCTATAACGAAAAGTGGAAATACCTGGTCTGTTTCATTGAATAATCTGCCAAGATATAATGAGCAGAATCAGGAATATGATTATGTGCTGGTGCAGGGAACCATTGGTACAGACAACGTTGTTCAGCAGAAGTCCATTGAAAACTACAAAACGTATTATGATAACGGTTCCGGAAGCTATGGAAATGATGTTTCCCTTTGCCATAACAATGGAAAAATAACAGAAGTTCTTTATGATACGATTGATTTTACAGCAAAGAAAATATGGCTGGATCCACATACAAATAAAAGTGATCGTCCAACAACAAATGATCGGCCAACAACAAAGGTAACTCTTTGGCGATATGTGAAAAGTGAGGCAAAGGATCTTGACGCTGCCTATCAGAATGGTAAGGCAGCCCAGGTCGTATTCCAGAAGGAAAACGACGGTCAGGATAATATTGTCGAAAATATAGTCTCCTATTCGCTTAATACAAGTATTAATGAGAATACAATTAAGTTTAATTCTGCTTCGGTTACTGGATTGAGCGCAAGTTATACATTTCCCCTCTATGATGATCAGGGCAGGGAGTATGTGTATTTCGTCAGGGAAACTCTCACAGGTGAGAATGAAGAGAATTATGAAATACAATATAAGGACAAAGACGGCACGGTTCATACGAATGGTACGTTAACTGGCGGTACCATTACCAATATCCGCCGTGAAAAGGCAGCAGTGGCTATCACAAAAGTATGGCAGAATCCAGCTGACCTTGCCAGTATTTCGGGTACACAGGTACAGATGAAAATCGAAGCCCCTTTGCTTGGAGCAGCAGAAGAAAATCCAAAATATAAGGAACTGACAGTATATTCCGATACGAGGAATTCATATGAGAAGCTGAATGAAAACGACAAAGCCACAGCTCAGACGGCATCCGGTTTTTCCTCCAGCATTTCTTCGGCAGAGGTTGTTTATTATGTGAATATCTACGACGAATCCGGCAGACCTTATGATATGACTAAGGCAAAGATCCGGGAGGTGATCACGAAAGATGGTCAGACGTTGACTTTGGGTAGAGACAGTACATTTACAATGGGTGAGGACACTTATAAAGCCAGTACACAATATGTAGAGCAGATTGTGCTTGCGGATGGAACAAAGCAATTCACTTATACCCAGAAAAATACCATTACAGGTACCAGAGATTATACAATTATAAAGAAATGGGATGAAAGTATTTCACCGGAAAAATACGCTGACATTGCTTATGTAAATTTCACACTCCAGCGTCGTACCACCAGGGATAATCCGGATGGAACACAGGCTGCTTTTGAGACGCTTGAAGGGAATTATCAGATAAACCGTGTGGATGGGGAAAAAACATGGACAACAGTTTTGCATGATCTGCCTAAATATGATGACGAAGGGTATGCGTATGAGTACCGTGCTACAGAAGTAAGCTTCACGAAAAATGATGGAACAATATTTACTACGACTGAGGCCTATAATGATCCGGATCGTGGATGGTCGGTGAATCATGATCGTACTCCGGATCAGACAACAGCTATCAACTATATCAGTACCAGCGGGAGTGGCTTCTTCCAGGTGAGCAAAAACTGGGTAGATAATGGAGACACGGAGAACAGAAAGCCTGTGACGGTACGAGTCTATTATAGGGAGAATCTGTTAAAACAGTTGACGGATTTACAGGAAACCAACAGTGAGAAAGATGCTGATATTGTAGATTTGACGCAATTAACACACTTTAAAGAATATACAATTACCGACGCCAATAACTGGACCATCAATATTTCTTATAATGATTTGCATGATGCGACGGGTACAGAAGATTTAGAGGATGCCATTAAGAACAACTGGCAGAACTATATTGTGGTGGAATACCGGATCGGAACAGAGGGAACAGGGACAGAAACTACCGAAGCTGCAGGTGACGGAGCGCAGCCGGCACAATATACATACGGCGTATTGAAAGCAGCAGCCAGCATGACAAAGAGTGCCACAGACGAAACCGGCGAAACGAGTAGTGAGAATGCATATTATTCTTTTGCCGGCACCGCGGAGAATGCCAGCCGCCTGTATAAGACGACGACTTTGGTTGATGACAGCAATCATTATGGTCATGTGTACATCACAAATACCCGTATCGGCACAACAGATATCACAGTAACAAAAACCTGGAGGGATGACAGCGATGCTACCGGTAACCGTCCGTTATCTGTAGAGTTTCAGCTTTATCAGGATGGAAGCGCGTATACTTCGATTCCGGATACCGTTTCCATAACCGGAACCTCCGAAACAGTGGTAGAATTAAATCGTGAGACAGGTGTGGTAACGATTCGAAATCCTAAGGAGGATTCGTGGTCGTTTACCTTAAGCGGACTTTTCATGTTTAATTCCCATGCCGTGCCGCATTCCTATGACATAGAAGAAAAAGTGCTGTCTGCAGGAAATACGTCGAACAGTTATATTCAGGAACAGGGAACAACTGTGGTAACTGGAACAGACAAGAACCAGAATTATGCCTTTTCTTTTACCAACACGATTACCGGTATGATCAGCCATGTTGCCTACAAGTACTGGAAGGATCCGGATCCGGCGTCTTATGCGGCGAATCGGCCGGACTTGTATCTTTCATTGTTCCAGTATTTAAAAAGCGAGAAGAAAGCAAACCCGGATACGGAACTTAGTAATCTGGAATCTTATAAAAAATATACAGATTATAAAGACCAGATCTGGACACCAGAGAAGACGGATAGTAACTCATCAGGAGATTATGAAAAAGAATACAACTGGAAGATTACGATCAAAGATCTGCCGCAGTTTGATGAGAATGGAAATGAGTATGGCTATGTGTTCGTGGAATCCATGAACAATGATGGACAGACTGTACTGGGTAAATATGTGGGTACCTCTGAAACAAAACAGATTAGCGGAAGCAGTGACACCTATGAAGTTTTTACGAATGTGATTCAGGATTACATGACAGTAAAGGGACTCAAAACATGGACTGGTCTGGAGGGTTACCATATCGATAATAATGATCTTCCCGACCCGTTGATTTCCCTGTACTGTACGACCGATTCCACAATTACAAATATCCAGAATTGTACAGACGAACAGATTGCGGAATGGGTGAAGGCTGAAAAAATTATCTTGGTGGACACCACCCATTTGGATGCGAGTAAGACAACATATGCCTTTCCCACAGAAAACGGAGTAAAAATAGGTGGTTTTGTCCAGGAAGTAAACGGCAAACGGATGCTGCCAAAATTTGATCAAAACGGCAAGCGATACACCTACCTTATCCGAGAGACCATCGAGGATCCCATTGCCAGTCAGCTTTATACCAAAACGAATGCAAACGGTACCCTGGCGAATGTGTTCCGCAAGGATTTAAACCGCCGTACGATCACGGTCACAAAAACATGGTTAGGTAGAGAGAATCTTGCAGACAATGAAAAGAAATATCCTTCTGTTACCTACACACTGTATCGTTACGAGGCAGGAGAAGAAGAAACAACCACTGAAAAAATCGCAACACACAAGATCGATGCCAATGATTTTGTTGGGACAAATGGAGCGGCGAGCTATGTATTTGAGGATTTGTTGGTTTATTCTCCTGCAGGAGTACAGTATTGCTATTATATAACCGAAAATGAAGCGACAGAAAACAAAATAAATGGTTATAGCATAGAATACATAGACGAAACAGGGATAAGGGAGAATACCCTTGTGGGCCAGGAAATTGTGACAGGGCCCAACTCAAAAGAACAAATCACCCAAGACCAGCTCGATCAACTGAAGAGGAATAACCGAATCGACGTCATCAGCCTTCCGAGTAATTGGAATAATACAGAAGCGACAGACGATGACAAGAATGTTTCAGTTGGAACTCGCAATGTGTATAACCAAAAAGGAAACATCACAATTTCCGGTGAAAAAGAATGGAACGATTATGATGACATGGAAGGTCTCCGCCCGGAGTCGATTACGGTAAAATTGACACGTCATACCAATAATGAAAGCGGACAAAACAATAAGGTTAGTTCAACAGAGGTTACGCTTGATGTAAGGAATGCGGAAGATCCATCTCTGGCAACACCTTATATTGTCTGGAGTGATACGGATACCAGCAAGTGGAAATATACCATCTATAATCTGGAACGTTATGCCCCTAATGGTATGTCTTACATTTATACTTTGTCAGAAGAAAAAGTTTCGGGATATAAACAGGCGAATTCTGTAACCAGTACAGCGAATTCCGATGCGCTTACGATGACAGCAATCGATAATCGTTTCGAAGGTACTTATTATGTCCGCAAAAACTGGATGGACGGCTATAATAAATACAATCTTCGTCCTGCGAATATTACAGTAAAATTGCAGAGAAGCAAAGATGGAGAGAATTGGAGCGATATTATCTGGAAAGAGAGCTACGGATCCTATGACAAAGCGAGCGGTACATGGACAGGTCTTCCGAGTGTGATGACGAATGAAGACGGAGATCAAATTGTTTCTATAACCTTAAGCTCCAAAAACGAGATTAACAATACGAGACACAGTTCCTGGCAATACACGTTTACCAATCTGCCGACACAGTACAAAAAAAGCGACAACACATATGGACCTTATAAGTACCGTTGTGTGGAAACTGCAATTGGTGGTGTGCCTGTAGAAAAGGATACGGATGGCAAATTAATCGCAGGCGCATATGAGTGTAACTATACAACGCAGACGAAGACAAAAACAGTCATCGAAAATACGCTTAAATCCACGTCTCTTGTGGTTACTAAGGAATGGAAAGACGATCAGGAAGACCTATACAATTCGCGTCCGGAATCACTGACTTTTAAGCTTCAGAAGAGAGGCTATATTGTTAATAATGAAGAGGAAGCACAAAGTCCCACACCGGAGCCAGCTGAAGGCGTAACCCCAGCTCCCACACCGGAGCCGTCGGGGAAAACGGGTGAATTGTCGAAATGGAAAGATGTTACGCTTGCAAACGGTGATCCTTATACGTTTACGATTTCTTACAGAGGAAATTGGACAACAACCCTGGAGGATCTTCCGGTTGCAGAGGTTTATTTGGATGAAAATGGAACCAGCTATACAATCTATTCGCTGTATTTCCGTGCGGTAGAAGTGCATACGGATGATAATAGCACAAGTATAGGAACCAAACCGGATGGCGCACAGAACTATACAGATGTTACGAACTATGAGCTGGGCAGCGCTGAGAATCCAAATCTTGATCATTACTATGATACGGAAAATAGCTATAACAAAAGCAATATTAAGAACCAGCTTATTTTGGACAATCCAGCGAAAACGATCACCATTAAAAAAATCTGGCATCGCGTACAAGGAGAGTCTGTCACAGCGGAATTTGAGCTTCTGTATAAAACAGTAAACGAAACAGAGTGGCATTGCTACGGCGGCCAGGAACTGAAGAAACAGCAGAGCTCCCAGGAAACATCGTCGAATGAACTGTCACAGAACACAGATGACTGGTCTGCACATACAGAAGAGAATGGATGTAAGTTACAGACAGTTACATCTACAGGAACTGATGGAAAAGTTATATCCTGGACAAACCTTCCGAAATATGATCGATCTGGAAACAAGCTTGTCTATAAAGTAGTGGAGCATCCCATTGAAGGATACCGGACAGATGTGGAAGATAATATGGCAGAGGGGTCTTCGTATGCCACGGAGTATACCTTCACAAATACAGAACTGCAGAGCTATACGGTAGAAAAAGTCTGGCAAAATGCAGACTATGCCCAGAAGACGAAGAATGGTTTTACAGCAGAATTTAAGCTTCAGCAAAAGATTGGTTCCAACGGGGCATGGACAGATATTTCCGGCAGTGAGATTACTCTGACCAGTACAAGTGCAAATGATGATAAACAGAAGTATACATGGACGAATCTTCCGAAATATAGCTACAAATATGAGAACAATGTGGTGTCATGTGAGGAAATTACTTACCGTGCTGTTGAGACAAAGATCAATGGCATAGAAGTAGAAAGTAATACAAATGGATCGTATATAGTTTCCTACAAATACGGAGGAGAGTCCGCAGAAAATGCTGTTTCTGCATTTGGAGATACTGTAACGAAAGCCACTAACCGCATGATTTACGGATTTGTGAACTTAAGTAAGACGGCGGCTTATTTAGCAATCAATGATCAAGGTAATCCGGACATTACGGAGGAAAACGTAAAATTAGCAGGCGTGAAATTCAATATCTATGCGGGAACGGACACCACTGCAACTCCATATGTTTCAAATGTAACGACGGATGAAAATGGAAATCTAATTAATTCTAATGGAACGTATGGTGATGAGGGTAAATATCTGGTTTCAGGTACCTATACCATAGTAGAAAGCGAAAGCAATCCTGATTTTAGTATCTGGTCAAAAGGTATCAGTTTCACTGTTGGTAAAGGTGAAAAAGACGGCAGAGACAATTTGACAGATACTGGAGAACATGGAACAGCATGGATTAGTACGACTAGTACGCCAAGCCTTAATAGTCTGTTATTTGGATTGACGGTAAAATATATAGCAGCCACTGGTTCAGAACATACTTTTAAGGATAACTGTACGGAGAATAAAGACGGCGGTAGTGCTGCAGTAAACCTGGAAAGCCGTGGTGTTTTAACTTTCACGAAAAAGGGAGAAAACGGCGGCACATTAATCTCCCACAGTGGTGCAAGTGGGGAACAACAGGCATACTTTGGTGTGTATACAGATGAGACTTGCCAAAATCAGGTAGCCGGAATGAGACCGTCTGAAGCCTATGGAACAACCATGATTCTGACAAATTTAGCATTAGATGGTTCAGTACTAAATAGAAATAATGAAAAGGGTATACCATACTTGAGACGATTTGGAAACGAAAGTTTGTCGTACAAGGATTATCCATACACTCTTTTGTCAGGAACATATTATATTAAGGAACTTGTTGCTCCTGCTGGTTACAAATTGGACAAAACCATACGAAAAGCAGTGATTTCCAAGATATCAAGTACTGCATTGGATACAGATCTTTCGAAGGTTTACCAAAGTAATAAAGCGCAGATCATGCTTGCAGGAGATACAACAGGTACAACCGATTATAAATGGAGTAATGATCCAAATGTTGTGAAACTGTATAAGAGAGATCAGTACGGCAGAAACGTCACTTTAAAGAATAACGGTTATCTGATACTTTCCATTTGTGATGGAGAAGGTGAGAATAATACGTTTCCTACTGGTGAGAAATCTATCTATCTATATCAAAGCAGTACGACACCAGCAAAAAAGATGGACGGCAGCACAGCGGCTCTTTCGAATCATGTGGTGTATACAAAAGATAGAACCATTGATGGGAAGTCAGTCGAAGTCGGTGAATGGATCATCACAGGTTTGTTGGAAGCAGGAAAAGAATACATACTGTCAGAACCTGAAGGCAGCATTCCAGACAATAATATCGGGGCACAATCCATCACATTCCGCATGAAAGAAGATGGAAGTATCGAAGTAGCTCCATATACAAGACCAACGGAAAATGATACATCAGATACCATTCCGAAAGATAATCCTCTGCAGGTAGATGGGCAGGATTATAAGAATTATTATAAATCCGGTACAACGGAAAATGTAGTGGTTATGCGTGACGTATCCCGTTATCTGAAAGATGTTGCACTGGAGAAAAGGGATTCTGTAACAGATGCGGTAATTCCCAACATTTCATTTGAACTGTATAAATATGATGGGAAAGATGAAAATGGAGTGCAGTCGGTTTTAGAAGATGGAGTATATCTGACTACAAACAGCGCAGGAAAGATTGTTCTGTATGAACAGGATGGAAAAATCAAAAACAAAATCACTGGCTGTGCACTAAAGTATGGTCTTGATGTTGGCAAGTATTACTTTAAAGAAGTGGAGCGTGGAGCATCAGATAAATATCGTCTTGTTGATGACATTTTCTTTGAGATTACACCGACGCAAACGGCTGGTAATAAGGAAGACTATAGTGACTATGCCAAAGTAACATTCACTACAAATAATCATGTTTCCCAGACACAGTCAGATGGAAAAACAGCAACAGTAACAAATGATCCGGTAGATAATACAAAGATCTTGAATTTGAGTAAGGTAGATAGCCAGGATAGTACAAAGAAACTTGAAGGTGCAAGGTTTGTTTTGAAATATACTTCTGTTAACGATGGTGATCCGGGAGCAGATATACAAAAAGAAACGAAATGCATGATAGGTGCCGACAGAAATCTCTTCTGTCTTGACGAAAGTGGAGAACTCACATCTACGAAGCCGGATATTTCCAGAAAAGGAACGTATACATTAATAGAAACACAGGCACCGGATGGTTACATGACTCGAACAGAAAATGGCAGTCCAGTCACGATGGTTACTTTCCGGGTGGATTCAGATAACACAATCAAAGAGATTCAGCGCTACAGTGGAGCAGGTGATCTTGTAAGTTATACGATATCCAAGGATGCAAACAATGAGAAAACCTCTCTTAATCTCATTGTAAAGAACGAAAAAACTCTTGTTTCTGCTGCCAAGCGAAATGACATCGAAAGTGGAACAAAAACAAAGAATCAATGGTCATTTGGCGGAGAGCTTTTAAGTGGTGCCACATTAGAAATCTACGAAGGCACAGATATCATTGATAAAAAGAAAAAGGCGACATTAAGCAACGGACAGAGTAAATGGAATTGGATTGCTCCATCAGGAGAGACGACAACAGGCTCAATTTTAGAAGCAGGAACCTTGAAGGAAAACACCATTTATACGCTGCATGAGGTTGCGGAATACACTCCTGTGGGATATCTCACAGCCAATGATCTTTACTTCAAACTGTTTGGGACAACCACGACTACGGTGAACAATACCTCTTATGTGATTTCACAGCTTTATGTATGGAAGGGAGATGGAACACCAAAGAATCTTGATACAAGCGGATGGACGAAGCTGAAAGCGGATTTAAAAAATGATAGTACATCTGTTTTGAACGTCCTTACCATGGTAGATGAAGCCATCATCGCACCGTTGGATATGCAAAAAGTAGTCAATACAAGTGGAACCAAATCGGTATTGCCGGGAGCAAAATTCTTGGTTGCAGATGGAGAAGTTGATCTTAGCGGCAGAGATGTAGATGAAACACTTAAAGTCAATAGTACATATCCTGCAAACGCACTTGGAATTGCAGTGACGGATGCCAACGGCTATCTTGTATGGGAAAAGATCTTTGAAGAAGGATATAATTCAAAACATATCTTTACTGCAGCAGGAAAACGCGCAGAAAATGATACGGATGGGGCATTAAATAATACGATCATTCTCCAGCAAAATGCGAATGGTTACACATTTACGGAAATCTATGCTCCTGATCAGGCATACAATCAGCATGAAAGCTTTACGGTAAAAATCACGGCTCAGAATTATAATGAGTACAAGACAGATAAAGGATATGATACGGATGAGTATATCGACATCAAGGATGCGTCTGGCAAAGCAGGTAACACAGTAGATTCACTTTCAGACAGAACCACTTCTGCTGCAGATTTTAAATATGCGTACGAAAATCCTGGATTTAAAACAACCCTCCAGCTCTATAAATATGATGCAGAACACCCTGAAATAACTGTTGCTCACGATAATTATTCTGCTATCGGCATGAAGGGAGTTACCTTTACATTATATAAGAAAAAGACAAATGGTGAAAATGAAAGCTTTGTTGAGGTGGGTGACTATACCACCGGCGATAACGGCTTACTATCCATTGATATTCTGGAAAAAGGAACCTATAAGCTGGTAGAAACAAGTACTCTCACAGGGTACCAGTTGAACGAAACAGAAATAATCTTCACGATTGTCAACGAGGACTATGAGAAAACCCTGACCTATTCTAAAGATGAGAGCAATCGCAATCATACTACAGTGATTCGTGATCGTAATGGTGCAGCAATTGCAGGTACAACTGTTTACGACTTGCCAAACTACAGAAATCATGGTTCTGTAACTCTGACAAAGGTGGATGCAGATTCACAGGTGAAACTGAACGGGGTGAAATACACGCTGACGAGGATTTCTCCGGATGTAAATGCAAATGTTGACAAGTATTTCCCGTCATCTGAAGTAAGCAGTCTTACCGTAGAAACCGGTTGGGAGTACACAAACATAGCCGGGGCCACATCTGAAAGCGAGATTGGGAAAATTGACAGGCGCAGTACTAATCCGGGCGTTCTGGCTATCCAGGACCTCCAGTGGGGAACCTACACTCTGGTGGAGCAGCAGGAGAACGATGGATATATTCTGGATACAAAGTCCTTTACCTTCACTATTTCCGCAGACAGTCTTAATCAGACCGTGAAAGATGAGGGAAAAGAAACAGTAGGAAATATCAAGAATAAGCTGACCATCAAAAAAACGGCACTGGATGGCAATACCTTGCTGAATGGAGCGGAGTTCACTCTTTATCCGGTTACAATCACTGATGATGAAAATGGTGGAACCACAAAAACTATGGGAACTGATCCTGCAAGGTTCTATGCTTCTGCAGGTGATGCTTCTAAATCCGAATCGTTCACTATTACCGCCGGTGACACGACGATCTACGGCCTTACCAAGGGAACTTATGTCCTTCGTGAGACAAAGGCACCGGACGGCTATGAACTGGCAAAAGATGTGATCTTTACCATGTCTGCGGATGGTGTTATTTCTGGAGTGACAACTTGTACCGTTGGAGAGGATAACCGGATTACAGAAGATGTAAATGACAGTACGGTTGTAACAGTCGCCACATATGGCGCTGGAACTTCCAACGCACATAGTAAGCTGACAGTAAAGGATGCACCGATCGAAGTCAGCCTGAAAAAAGTCGATGCAGAAACTATTGCAGCAGGGCTTGGCGGGGCAAAATATCAGATTATTGGTACAAAATTTGCATCCAGTGCGTTGGATAATCTGGATGAAGCCCGGTACACAAAAACAACAGAAGAGGGTAAAACGTATGTAACGTTACCGCTAACAGTAGATACAGGTATTGTGGAAATCCCGTCGGCGCTTCTTGTGGCAGGAGAAACATATTCGATTCGCGAAGTGACAGCTCCTGACAGTTTCGAGTTGGGCGTGGATGTGACGATTACAGTCAATACAGATGGTACCGTTACCCTTGCTGAAAATTCAGGAAACAACGCACAGACGGTTATGCTGAACGATGGTGGTTCGGTTGACCCTGCTGGAACGATTGTGGGTATACGTCTTGAAGACACTCCGATCAAAGTCGTCATCAACAAAACCTTTGAAGGTGCTGATCATATGGCTTTGACAGAAGGTGCGGTATTTAAAATCACTCCAGCAAAAGGCAGCTCTTTTGCTGGAACGACTGCAGGAAAAGATGCAGCAGAAAACGGATACCTTCAGGAAGGTATTACCGGTTTCACGAAAACAGCAAACACGGTATATCTGAAAGTGACGGTAGACACCAGCGGTGAGAACAAAGGCAAGGGAACCATGGAAATTCCCAAAGGTCTTTTGAAACAAGGACAAAGCTATATTCTCACGGAGGTAGCTACATCTGCAGGATATCAGTTGAGTGATGCCACGAATCATAATATTACCTTTACTGTTGAACCGAACGGAGTCATTACGTTTAAGGAACAGAAAGAAGGAGCGACAACCTTTGAAGGAACGGATACAGATGCATTAAATGTAAAGAATACTCGCATCAATTTCTCAATTGTAAAAACCGCAAACGAGACGACATCGGAGTATGACCTTACAAATGTTCAGCTTACTCTCACAAGAGTGGATGAGGATGGTAATCATTTAACCGGTGCAGATGCATACACCAAGACATGGCCGACAAATGAGGAAATCACCAATCAATCAAAGTGTGCGACAACCCCGGAAAGCTTTGTAGGTTTGGCAGCAGGCTGGTATAAGCTTACAGAAAGCAATAGACCGGCAGGTTATTTACAGGCAGAACCAATTTACTTTAAGGTTTACCAGGATAATACGGTGCAGCTGGCTAAGATCAATGCTTCAGGTAAGCTTGAGCTTGACACAGCAGGCGTAGATGATGTGATTACTGAGATAGAAGGTACGAATTGTTATTTAGTAACCATGAAAAACACCCTGATTCGTGGTCATGTGGAATGGACGAAGGTATTTCAGGACACAACTACCGGAGTCCAAAATGCCGTATTCACCATGTACAAAGTGGTTGGTGAAAAAGATGCGGTTCCCGGGCAGGGAACTTCCGCAGGAGGCGGTACAGCCGGGACAGATCCGGACGTTGTCATCGCATCCGGGCTTCGTACCAATGCAGAGGGGAAATGGACTTCTGTAGGAAATACCACAGATCAGTTTGATCCGGCAGCATGTAATTCTGGTACAAGTATTGGTATTGAGAATGTAATAGCAGAGGATACCTTATCAAAA
Organism: uncultured Blautia sp.; assembly: GCA_945864225.1. GTDB lineage: Bacteria > Bacillota > Clostridia > Lachnospirales > Lachnospiraceae > Blautia_A. Next base: position 67,921 of record CAMBAL010000002.1, read on the forward strand.
GGTCTGACCGTAGGTCGATACTACCTGGTTGAGACTGAATGCGACAGTGCATATCTGGATAAGGATACGCCAACAAGAACATACGAGTTCGAAATCAAAGATGCCGAAGGCAATGCAAATTCACAGAGCAGTCATTATGATCCAACAAGTGACAATGTAGTGATATTGGATACAGATTCTGGAAAAACCGGAGAACAGCCGATTAGCAACGTCCCATATAAGGCGGCATTCACATTCTGGAAAACAGAGGACGCAGCTCACAATTATGCTGGAATTAAAGATGCAAAATTTGAAGTATGGTACAACGGCACTTATGATGAAGAGAATGGTCATTACGTGTACAGGCAACTGGTCAATTCTGAATCGGATCTGTTGTTTACGACAGATGCAGATGGAACGATTACCGTAAACGTAGACAAGAAAGGCTGGTATCTCATCAGAGAATCAGACAATGCCGGGTATGAAGTATCGGATATCTTCTATGCATTTAAAATGACAGATGAAAAGTATAGTGAGACTTCTGTTCCAGTATTGTTGAAACATACAGACGCTGGTATGGCTGGTACACCAGAGGTACATGCAAAAACAGATGCAGGTATTTATCTGGAAGGAGTTGAAGACCCTGTTCCTGCAGCACAGATAAAGAAGCTTGTTGTTTCATCTGCAGCAGATTCATTTACAGCTGGTGAGGGTATCGAAAATACCAGAAAAAAAGTCAATATCAAACTGACGAAGGTTGATAACGTTTCAAATACTACAAAACTGGAAGGTGCCGAATTCGATTTATATAAGGCAGCAGATGTTGATGCAAGTGGAAAGCCAAAAGCTGACTCAACGCCAGTGGCACAAGCAAAGACGGATGCTGACGGTGAACTTCTGTTTACAGGACTCGATTGGGATGAAGTGAGTGCTTCGACAACCTGGGGGCACTACATTCTCATAGAGACAAAAGCTCCGGACGGTTATCATACAAGAAACAATATCTCTGTGAATCTGACAAGAGAGCTGTTTACAGCAGAGGGCGCATCGGATCCGCCGGTTTATGTGATTGCTCCAGATGCTTCCGCTAATGAGCAGATGAAACTGCGAATCGTCAAACAAGATGAATCCGGCAATAGTCTGGATGGTGCAAAATTTGCAATCTATCATGCGGATGATGTCACGGTGAAGCAGGATAAGACAGTAGAGATACGCGTAGACCGCACAACAGGTAATGCAGCGGCTCCGGTAGTTCCTGAATTTACCACAGCATCAGGAATCATAGACCTCTCCGGTTATCTGATCGGCGGCAGCAGTTATGCATTAGTGGAGCTTTCCCCTCCGAATGGATACAAAGTATCTCCACCGGTATTCTTTACGATAAATAAAGCGGGCGTGATTTCAGAGATGACAGATCATCCGTTGAATGAGGATCATTCAGATTGTGGAGTAACGAACTGTGTGGTAATCACTCCGGCAACGATGAACACCACAGATGGAACTTACGCAACTGTAAATCAAATCCAGATGAAAGATTCCAAAATCCAGGTATTTGTCTCAAAGAAAAATCTGGGAGACGATTTATTCCTTGAAGGAGCCAAATTCACGGTTACAGGTAAGTTTGCTGATGGAGGAACATCGAAAGAGATAGTCATTGACAAGCCCGCAGAAGGTACGACAAGCACTCTTTGTTCAGCGTTAACGGGTATGCTGATTGCCGGTGAAGAGTATACATTTACGGAAACTACTGCACCAGGCGGATATGAGCTAATGACGGCGGTAGTGACGGTGGATGAGTATGGAAGGATTACAGTTAAGAGTGCCTCCTTTGGGACGGCATCTTCAAAAGACATTACAAATGTGCATAAGGAGAATGCAGAGGTAACTTTCAGAGATACGCCGGTAGAGATTCAGATTAAGAAGGTTGATCAGGAGGACGCTTCGAAACTTCTTGAGAATGCGAAATTTGTTTTAAGTCCAGATCCAACTGCTCAGATAAATGGTACTGCGAATGCGTTTGCGTATGATCCTGCGAATGATCCGTCAATAAAGACAGAGAATGGAAAAGTTGTACTTACCACAAACAATAGTGGAATCGTAAGTATCCCATCCGCATTGCTTGTGATTGGACATACCTATGTTCTGGAGGAAACAGTGGCTCCAGATGGTTATGAACTGGCCGGAAAGATCGTTTTTTCGGTAAACAATAATGGTTCCCTGACTGTCCAGACCATAGACGGTAAGCAGGTAAATGGTGGCAGCGGTACTTTGATTGATCTGGGCAGTGGAGACACATCAGAACCAGTAACCGACCCGGATAAAAATGGTGTAGAACAGATTACCATAACCAATAAGATGATTGATGCACGTATCATCAAAACTGGGGATGAAGTTGATTCAAATGGTAATATAACGCAAAAAGGATTAAATGGCGTTAAGTTTACTTTGGAGCCAAAAAAAGGTTCTGCATTTGCCAAAACACCGACAGCACTTGTATCATCAGAAAATGATGTGGAACTTGTGACAGCGACGGTTTCAGGTATTGATGGTGTGATTGATATCGAAAAGGGTATCTTAAAGCAGAAGAATACCTATATTCTAAAAGAAGTAAGCACAGTTGATTCTTATTACCTGAGCAATTCAGCCAGAGCTGGGATTGAGATTTATGTGAACACAGACGGTTCACTTGTTATTGGTGGAGAAAACGGCAGTAAGACGAAAGAACCATATAGCATCATAGAAGATGCAAATAAGGATTCAACGATTACTGTAGTAAACCCGCTGGCGACAAGCTTTTCTATCACGAAAGAAGTATCAGGAAACATGGGGGATTTGTCCGGGACATTTGAAATCACGATTCAAGTGAAGGAACCGGATGGAACCATCATTAAAAACGATGATGGAAAAGACACGACAGTTGTTACGCTTAAGAGAATGGAAGTATATGAATCAGATGGCAGTGCAGGTGTGACGGCATCGAAATATCCGACATATGGCAGCATTCCGGTAGGATCAACCGTCACTATGACAGAGCCTGCGGGAGAAGGCTATTGGGCATTGGCAACAGTTACGTCTGAAGGGATTGCACAAATTGAAACGAATGCTGACCATAAAGGAACAGCAGTTGTAACGCTGAATCCAAACGGTGCACCGCAAAAAGTGAACATTCTTTTGACCAATCACAAAGACGCAGCAATCGATGTAGGCGTCAACACGGAAAACCAGTCGCCATGGGCATCCCTGGCACTGCTCTTGCCGGCTGTCTGGCTGGCATACCGCAGCAGGAGAAAACGCAGGGGAGGTGAGTAAAAAATGAATCGTTTACAGATTCCCTCCCCTTGCGGGAAAAGAAAGGAGGTTTCTCCTTAGTGGAAAAAGAATCAATCAGTGAAACGCACAAAGATATCGTCAGATGGATTCAAAAACTGAAATTCAAAAAGAAGATTTTCGGAGGCGTTGACGAGGATGATGTATTAAAAAAAATAGGGGAACTAAATAGTCTCTACGAAACAGCTTTGCTCAATGAGCGGGCCAGGTATGATGCACTTCTTGCACAATACCAGGGAGGTGATTCCGAAAATGGAAAATGACCAAAACCTTCACCCTCTGGAAGATGTGAGAAGGCAGATCAGACAAAAAAGGTATCGCCTTGCAACCCGCCGTGACTATGCATCTCTGTTAAAAAATATGGCACTTATGGCTGTTTTGATACTGGTTGCATTCAGTCAGGTGTTTTTCATCACAGTTGCCAATGGGACAGATATGTACCCGGCCATATTGGACGGAGATATCATACTTGGCTACCGTCTGGACACCAAGTATCTGAAAAATGATGTGGTTGTGTGTGAAGTAGATGGAAAAGAAGTGATCGGCAGGATCGTTGCCAGGGAAGGCGACAGCGTTAATATCACAAAAGAAGGCACCCTCTTTGTAAACGGAACCGAGCAGACAGGGGAAATCGCATTTCCTACCGATCCCGGAAAACAAACCTATCCATACACCGTCCCGGAAGGCTGTGTCTACCTTCTGGGCGACTACCGCACAAAAAGCACCGACAGCAGAGACTTCGGGCCGGTGGAAACAAGCAGCATCAAAGCAAAGGTGGTAAGCATCTTCCGAAGAAGAGGAATCTGATGCCACCCGGTGTTCAAAGTCATAAAAATGCGAGGAAGAAGAAATTGAGAGGGCGGCATAAGTCCCAACAAGAACAGTCAGAGACGGATAGAAAGGTCTGAATATGATTAAAGAAATTATGAAAAGAATAGCGGTTCTTGCCCTGGCAGGAACCATGACGCTGGGGATGAGCGTGAGTGTGTTGGCGGAGGGTATAACATCCAACTTGAATGCAAGTAGAGAAAACATATCTGACACATCAACAATTTATCTTATTAAAGATTATGTAGCAGGATCAGAAAACCAAGCTGCTGCGGGTGAGGAGATTGAAGCTGGGAAAATACCGACAGAGAGTCCGGAGGAAACATTTACGTTTACCATCACCAGATATGGTTTATGGAACGTAGGCCAGGATGGAAATGGTCAAGACAAATATTCAAAAGATGATAGTGCTAGTAATGCAATGCCTACATTTATGAATGGAACGGATGAGTCTGCAACTAACAGTTTTACAATTAATGCAGGTAAGGCGGCTGCTGAAAATAGCAATGATTTGAGTGTAGCACTTACTGTTCCGACATATGAGGCTGTTGGTGACTACTGGTATCAGGTTGTTGAAACGGATAACAATATTGCTGGTGTGATTTACGGTACCAACGATAACTCTGCTGATGATAGAAGAAATAGTAATAATGGGCATGATGCTGTTTATTATATTCATGTACAAGTAACAAATGGTGCAACAAAAGGAAATTATATCCGAACTGTAACACTTCATAAAACAGCTCCAAATATTGAATCTGTTGATACAAATGCAAAGTATGAACAATGGTATGAAGCCAATAATGAAAATACAGAACAACAACCCGCCAAAAAGATAAATGATATCCAGAACAAATACTATGCCGGACAGTTGAATATCACGAAAGAAGTTACGGGAAATGCCGGAGATAAGAATGAGCTTTTCCAAGTAACAGTTGTATTTAAGAATTCTTCTGGAGCTACGATGAATAGTGATATTACATATAAGAATTTCTATAACGAATCAGGAGTTCTGCAAACGGCTGCAACATCTATCGGTTGGTTGAATGCTGCTGCTGATAGTACTAAGACAGTATCGTTTTATGTAAAAGACGGTACAACTGTGACATTTGACAACATTCCTTACGGTGTTTCTTACGAAATTACAGAAACACAGCCGCGCGATGATAAGTATACACATAGTTTTGCCTATACAGATTCAGATGCTGCAGATTTTTTTAATGGTTTACGCACAGTCGCAGATTTTGGTACATCAGAGAAGAGTAATTGGAGTGATGCCATAGCAACTGGATCAATCAGCGATGATTCTGATACTGTAACCATCACCAACGACAAGGAATCCGCTATCGATATCGGCGTCATCACCTCCAACGCGCCATACTTCACAATGCTTATTTTCGCAGCAGCAGTCCTTGTCCTTTTTGTGCATCGTCGTAAAAATAACCTAGAGGAGTACTGACCTTATGAGCAGGATTGTCCTGAAACTTTTGAATGGAATATATGGATGGATCATTGGCACTGTCCTGATGGCGTCCACAGTATATGCAGGGTATTCCATATGGGACAATGCCCAGGTGTACCAGGCGACGGAAAATGTGCAGGATCAGATCCGCAAGTTAAAGCCCGGGGAAGAGACGGAGGGTGGTCCTGGATTCGAGGAACTGCGGGATCTGAACAAAGATGTGGTCGCATGGATTACTGTGGATGGCACCAACATTGACTATCCGGTTTTGCAGGGAGACACCAACCTCACCTATATGAACAAGGATGTGTACGGGGAGTTTTCCCTGTCGGGCAGTATCTTTCTGGATACCAGGAACAAAGCGGATTTTTCGGATAATTATTCCCTGATTTATGGGCATAACATGGATGAACATCTCATGTTCGGAGATCTGGCTCTGTTTAAGGAAAAGGATTTTTTCAAAAAAAACACCACAGCCACACTCATGGTTCCCGGGGAAAGCTGGGATATGAATGTGGCGGCGGTCCTGCAGATTTCTGCAGGCACGGAGGAAATATTCAATCCGGATATCTGGAAAGACAACCTGGATGGCCTCGGCGTTTTTTTGGAGACCAACAGTATCTGGTATCACCCCAGTATTACGGAGCAGCTGAAAAACCGTCCGGATGCTATGGAGGTGGTGGCTCTGGTTACTTGCTCGGATGGAAGCACCAATGACCGGACTGTATTGCTCCTTGTGCGCGGAAAACCGGAAAGCGAGCCAAACGAGAATCCGCAGCAAAAACCGGGTGAAGGGCAGGATATCCTTCCGGGAGATTCCAATCCCGATTCTGCCAATGGCTCTCATACCGCATCCGCAGGCGCACAGACTTCCGTTTCTTCGGGCGAATCAGGTTCCACGGATGACATCCAGGGAACCGGGCCAAAGAAGACCGGAGATTACCAGAACCCGGATTTCTGGAAAAAAGTAATCATAGGTGTAATTGTTTTCATCCTTTTGTTTGAAGCAGCAGAGCATTTTTTTAGCCGCAGACGGGGGGATTAAAGAAAAGTGAAAAAGCCCTCCGGGCAGGATCGCACTGCGGCGGAGCGGAAATATATTGCTAAAGCAATCCGCCGCAGGAGGAGAATCCTGCAAAGCAGGATTCTTTCTTGGAATAATTGGCTCTGCTGGAACTATAGAGGAAAACAGACCATGAAAAAACTAAAAAAAATCATCTATCCCCTCTGTGCCGTGATTCTTCTTATTGCGGCATGGAATTTGTGGGAGATACGACAGTCTACAGAAAAATCAACCGCTCTCTACCAGTCACTGGCGGATCAGGCTCACGACAAAGATGTCCGGGCAGGATATGATCCTATAGTAAATCCCTGGATCGTGGATCTGCAGAAGCAAAACAAAGATCTGGCAGGTTGGCTGCGGATTTCCGGAACAAATATCGATTATCCGGTTATGCAGACCGGGGAAGATAATGACTTTTATATGAATCATGATTTTGACGGCAGAGAGGATCCTCATGGAACCCCTTTTCTGGATGTGAATTGCAGAATTGGACAGTCGGAAAATCTGATTATCTATGGTCATCATATGAAGGATGGAACTATGTTCCAAAATCTGATGTTTTATAAAGCTGCAGAGTTTTGTGAAAAAAATGGAGTAATCCAGTTTGATACGCCGATAGAGAGTGCACAGTATCAGCTTCTTTATGTTCTTACGATGTCAGAAAAAGAAGCCATGGATTTTCCTTATTATCAATATATAGATCTGTCGGAAGAAAAAAACTACGAGGAATTCCTGAATCAGTGCACCAGGTATGCCATCTGGTCTGCTGAAGAAATTCCACAGACATGTGCGGGGCTGCTTACGCTTTCTACATGCGAGTACTCCAAAGAAAACGGAAGATTGGTAGTTGTGGCTGTGAAGATGTAAAGGGATGACTGTCTCTTTGCCTCAATAGAATCAAAAACTGCTCCATTATTCCCAAGGAAAAGGATTTTCTAATGTCAAGGTAAGAAAGCAGAAATATCTTGACATTTTGTCTGAGAGGAAATATGATTTTAATAGAAACAAAGGCGTTTTGCAGAGGTGCAGAGCGTCTTTTTTTGCGTTTTGCAGCAGAATCGGTTTATATAACTGATGAAAAACAGCAGTGTGTGCAGAAATGATGATTCTGTGTGAATGGATGAGAAGAAGCAGGGAGGAAATCGATTATGAAATATCACGAAAAAGTAAGTACCGGTATGGCAGGTTTTGACAAGACCATTGATATGCTCCGGATGGGAGACAATGTGGTCTGGCAGATCGACAAGATCGATGATTATCTGGAAGTGGTGCGGCCTTATATCCGAAAGGCACGGGAAGACCACCGGAGAATTGTATATTTCCGTTTTGGAAGTCATCAGCCGGTTCTGGAGGAAGCAGACGATATTAAGGTTTATGAAGTCGATGCAGGGAATGGATTTGAGCAGTTTGCCACAGACATTCACCAGATCGCGGAGCGGGAAGGAAGAAAAGTTTTTTATGTATTTGATTGTCTGACGGAGCTTTTGAAATTCTGGTATTCGGATCTGATGATCGGGAATTTTTTCAAAGTAACCTGTCCGTATCTTTATATTATGGATACCGTTGCTTATTTTGCAATAATGAGAAACCGGCATGTGTTTGATACCATTGCCAGAATCCGTGAGACGACCCAGTGTCTCTTTGATCTTTATATGATTCAGGGGAATATGTATATTCATCCTCTGAAAGCGGACGGACGTTATTCACCTACGATGTTTTTTCCGCATAAGATCGAAGGAGATAAATTTACCAGCATTACATCCAGTGCACAGGCGGCAGAATTGTTTTCGGATTTTGAATGGGATAAAAAACGTCTGGATTACTGGAACGTGACGATGGACCGTGCCAGAGATCTTCTGAATGAGCCGAAAGAGAAACAGGAGGACATGAAGAATCTGCTGATCAGTCTTTTTATCGGGAAGGAAACAAGGATACGGGAGCTTTGCAGAAAGCACTTTACTCTTCGGGATCTGCTGAAAATCGTTTCCAGAGAGATAGGAACGGGTTACATTGGCGGTAAAAGTGTCGGTATGCTTCTTGCCAGAAAGATTATTAAAAATGCACAGGGAGAAATGGCTGAAATCCAGAAGTTCCTGGAACCGGATGATTCGTTCTTTATCGGTGCAGATGTATATTATACTTATATTGTCCAGAATGGATGGTGGGAGATGCGTCTGGAACAGAAAACAGAAGAAGGCTACCTGACCATGGCAGAGCAGTTTCGGGAAAAACTGCTTACAGGTGGATTTCCGGAAATTATTGAGGAGGAATTTGTACATATGCTGGAGTATTTCGGACAGTCACCGGTAATTGTGCGTTCCAGTTCTCTGCAGGAGGATAATTTTGGAAATGCGTTTGCTGGAAAATATGAAAGCGTATTCTGCGTCAATCAGGGAACACCGGAGGAACGTCTCCGGGCATTTGAGGACGCGGTGCGCCGGGTTTATGCCAGTACGATGAATCCGGATGCTCTGCAGTACCGCCGGCAGAGAGGGCTTGCGTATAAAGATGAGCAGATGGCGATTCTGGTACAGCGTGTTTCCGGAGATTATTACGGCGATTACTTTTTCCCTCATGCAGCAGGAGTGGGAAATTCCTCCAACCTTTATGTGTGGGATAAAAATATGGATATGGATGCAGGGATGCTGCGTCTGGTGTTTGGTCTTGGGACAAGAGCGGTGGATCGTGTCATTGGAGATTATGTAAAAATAGTGGCACTGGATGATCCGTCCAGGCTTCCGCTTCTGACCGCCCGGGATGAGCGGAAATATTCTCAGCATCATGCGGATGTACTGGATCTTCGGAACAATGTGTGGTGCAGCAAAGAGATCGGAGAACTTCTGAAAGAAGATATTCATGTGAAGAAAACGATGTTTCTCACTATGGATTATGCAGAAGCAGACCGTTTGCGGGAACTGGGATATACCAATCTGCCTGTGCCTTTTACGGTGAATTTCCGCCGCATGCTGACACAGACAAGATTTCCGGAGATTATGCGGAAAATGCTGTGTCTTCTGTCAGAGGCTTATGATTATCCGGTAGATGTGGAGTTTACTGTGAATTTCCAGGATGAAAAGAATTTCTTTTTTAATCTTGTGCAGTGCCGTCCTCTGCAGACGAGAGGGCTTGGGAAAACTGTGGAGATTCCCAAACTGGATTCTACAGAGGAATGTCTGTTTTATTCGGAAGGGAATTTTATGGGCGGAAATCTGCGAGTGGCTCTGGATAAAGCGATTTTTGTGGATATTCATGAATATCTTGCCTGCCCGGAACAGGATAAATACCAGGTTGCGAGAATGATTGGCAGGCTGAACCAGATTCTGAAAGAGGAGCATGTGCTTCTCATGGGACCGGGAAGATGGGGAACTACCACACCGTCTCTGGGCGTTCCCGTACATTTTACGGAAATCAGCAATATGACAGCTATGTGCGAGATTTCCTATCAGTCAGAAGGGCTGATGCCGGAGCTTTCCTATGGCAGTCATTTCTTCCAGGACCTGGTGGAATCCGGAGTCTTTTATCTGGCATTGTTTAAGGAGCAGAAAGATGTGATTCTTCATGAAGAGAAACTGATGGAAGCGGAGAATCTTCTGGAGACAATCCTTCCGGAAGCAGCCGCATATGCGAAGGTAATCCATGTAGTGGATGTAAAGGGAATGGAACTGTATTCGGATATTTCCTGCCAGAGAGTATTCTGTAAATAACAGAAAATTTGACGGAACGGTTGTTGATAAAAATTATAAAAAGACAGAAATAAAAATCCCCCGGAAGTACATCTGTATTTTTAGTTCAGACGGTACTGCCGGGGATTTTTGTCTAGAGCGTGTTTGAAAATTCATTCCTGTCATATGCACGCCCCGCTTTGCGGGAAATAAAGGAGTAATTTCCATTTTTCTATGATATAAAAAATCAGAATTTTTTCCAGGTATCTTTGGAAAACAGCAGAAGCATGGGGAAAATCTCCAGTCTGCCGAGGAGCATATCGAAGATCAGCACAATTTTGGAAAGACAGGAAAACATGTTGAAATTTCCTGTGGGTCCCACCAGCTCCAGACCGGGACCGATGTTGTTCAGTGTGGCGGCCACACTGGTAAAATTGGTGATCAGATCGAATTCATCCAGGCTGATGAGCAGCACGGAAACTGCGAAGATCAGCACATAGGTAGTGATGAAAATATTTGTGGAACGGACAACTTCATGAGGGATGGATTTGCCGTCCATTTTTACTTTTTTGACCGCATTGGGGTGGAGGTAGAGGACTACTTCCTTGCGGATGGATTTGCACAGAATCAAAAAGCGGGAAACCTTGATTCCGCCGCCGGTACTTCCCGCGCATGCGCCGACAAACATAAGGAGCACCAGAATGGTCTTGGAAAATCCGGGCCATACATTAAAATCCGCGGTGGCAAATCCGGTTGTCGTAATAATGGAACTTACCTGAAAGGCTGCATCCCTGAGTGCAGTGCCTATATTGTCATAAAGCCCGTGGATATTCATGGTAATGGCAAGAATGGCAACAGCAATAATGCCAAGATAATACCAGACTTCTTCAATATGGAGCGCATGCAGGAATTTCCTGGCCAGCAGCAGATAATAAAAGCTGAAGTTGATTCCGAATAAAATCATAAAAACAGTAACAACCACCTGGATGTAGGTGCTGTAACCGGCGATACTGTCAGCCCTGACACCGAAACCACCGGTACCGGCGGTACCAAATGCGGTACAGATTGTATCAAATACCGGCATACCGCCCAAAAGAAGAAAAATGATCTCTGCAATGGTGATGCCGATATAAATGGTGTACAGAAGCTTGGCTGTGGACTGCACCTTGGGTACCAGCTTGCTGACGGAAGGTCCCGGGCTTTCGGCACGCATCAGGGACATGTGATATCCGCCGGTCAGAGGAAGCAGGGACAACAGGAAAACCAGAACTCCCATTCCGCCGATCCAGTGGGTAAAGCTTCTCCAGATCAGCATGCAGTGGGAAAGGGTTTCCACGTCTTCCAGAATACTGGCTCCTGTAGTGGTAAAACCGGAAACAGTCTCAAATACTGCATTGAGATAGTTGGGAATACTTCCGCCGATGGTAAAGGGAAGTGCCCCTGTGAGACTCAGGACAATCCAGCTGATTGCCACTGTGACGCAGCCTTCCTTTGTATAAAAGACTTTGTTGACGGGTTTCTTCCTGGTGATCAGTGTTCCTGCAATCATGCAGAAGACAATGGTAATGAGAAAGGCAAATCCGTCTTTTTCCACGTATATCAGGGATGTGACAAGAGGAAGCAGCATAAAGCCGGCCTGGAAGCGCAGGATATATCCTATAATATAAAGAATCATCGAATAATTCATATCAGGTCTCCTTTATTTGTCCAGGATGTCGCGGATATCCCGCAGACCCTTATTGGTTGTAACAATAATGACAGTGTCGCCGACCTGAATGGTATCGTGGCCTCTTGGAATCCGTATCGTTCCGTTGCGGTTCAGACAGCCTACCAGAAGGTTCTTCCTGAGATTCAGTTCAGACAGCGGAATGCCCACTACCTGAGAATTTTCGTGAATGGCAAATTCCAGTGCTTCTGCCTGGTTATCCAGAATGTGGTAAAGAGTTTCCACATTACTTCCGATACTGTTCTGCATGGCGCGGACATACTGAAGGATGTAATCGGCGGTGATATATTTGGGGAAAATAATACTGCCGATATCCAGCGAATCGATGATATCGTCAAACTCCAGCCGATTGACCTTTGCCACCAGCTTCGCACGGGAAACGGTTTTGGCAAAGAGGGCGAGAAAGATATTTTCTTCATCCAGATTGGTCAGGGTAACCAGGGATTCTGTCTGCTGAAGTCCCTCTTCAAGAAGAAGACGTCGGTCTGTGCCGTCCCCGTTGATAATCGTAGCGTCCGGCAGCAGGTCACTTAATGTTTCGCAGCGCGCCTTATCCGTTTCAAGAATCTTCACGCCGATTTTCATGGAAAGAAGCGCTTTTGCAAGATAATAGGAAATGGTTCCGCCGCCTACGATCAGGGTGTTTTTTACCTGGTTCGTTTTCAGTCCGATCTTTTTGAAAAACAGGGCTGCATTCTGCGGGGAAGCAATGATGGAAACCAGATCCCCGTTGTGGATGATGTGATTACCGCCGGGAATGGATACGTTGTCTCTGCTTTCCACTGCGCAGAACAGGATATCACAACGGAATTTTTCCGTAATTGCCAGGATGGACATTCCATCCAGACCAAATTCCGGCATAACCTTGAATTTCAGAAGTTCCACACGGCCTCTGGCAAATGTATCGATCTTGATGGCGGATGGAAAACGCAGAAGCCGGGAAATTTCCTGTGCAGCTGCAGCTTCCGGATTGATGATCATGGAAATGCCAAGCCGTTCTTTGATAAAGCCGATTTCCTGATTGTAGATCGGATTTCGTACACGGGCAATGGTATGACAATGGCTGGTCTTCTGTGCCACCAGGCAGCAGAGCAGGTTCAGCTCGTCGGAGGCGGTTACTGCGATGAGAATATCGGCAGTTTCGATTCCGGCTTCCATCAGGATGTTGATACTGGCACCATTTCCCACGATTCCCATGGCATCAATGTTTTCTGTAAGCTGATTGATTTTGTCCGGGTTGGTATCGATCAGCGTAAGTTCTGTTTCTTCTTCCTGCAATTGTTCTGCGAGAGTACGGCCGACTTTGCCGCACCCAACAATAATAATTTGCATAATTCCTCCAAAAAACGCAAAATGATTTTTTCAATGCTGATATTTACAAAAATATATGTTAATAGCAAAGGGTCAAACATACTTTGACCCCAGAGCCATTATATCACTGTACAGAAGTTTTTCAAATAGAATTTTCAGAAAGAAGAATAAGATATTGGATCGTATTTTTCTGGAAATTGGAAAATATCATTGAGTCTGCAACTGTTGCAGGGTTTATGATTCGGGTAGACAGCAGGAGAATAAGGAAGAGGAGATAACAAAAGATGAAAGAAAACAATCTGACAGAAGGAAGTATCCTGAAAAAATTACTGGTATTTGCGGTGCCGTTTCTGATTGCCAATGTGCTGCAGTCTCTGTACGGGGCAGTGGATCTGTTTGTGGTGGGCAGATATTGTACGGCAGAAAGTGTTGCAGCTGTTTCCACCGGTACGCAGGTGACCCAGATTATTACCAGTCTCGTTACAGGACTGACACTTGGAAGTACAGTGATTATCGGACAGTTCAAGGGTCAGGGAAACGAAGCACGGGTGAAACAGACGATCGGAACGACATTGACGGTTTTTGCGGGAGTTTCCCTGTTTCTGACGGTGGTGATGCTGGCTTTTGAGAGGCCGCTTCTGACGATTCTCAGAACACCGGAAGAGTCTTTTGGGCTGACAATGCAGTATGTGGCAGTGTGTCTGCTTGGAAATATTTTTATCTGCGGCTATAATGCCATCAGTGCGGTTCTGCGGGGATACGGGGATTCAGCAAGACCGATGATGTTTGTCGGAATCGCATGTGTGATCAATATTATTCTTGATTTTGTATTTGTGAAATATTGCGGGCTGAATGTGACGGGAACAGCACTTGCCACGGTTCTCTCTCAGGGAGTCAGCATGTTTATCGCAGTGGCATATCTGAAAAAACACGATTTTCTTTTTGATTTCAAGCCTGCCAGCTTCCGGCCGGTCTGGAGCATCGTGAAAAAACTGGCTTATGTGGGGATTCCCATTTCGTTTCAGGAGCTGATGGTGCGTATCTCTTTTCTGTATCTGATGGCAATGATGAACACCTGTGGGGTCTACGCTGCATCTGTGGTGGGAATCGGAAGCAAATATGATGTGTTTGCCATGCTGACTTCTACTTCCATGGCAAGTGCGCTTGCGGCTCTTACAGCGCAGAATATGGGAGCCGGCAAACCGGAGCGTGCCAGAAAATCCCTGTGGTACAGCCTGGGAATTGCGGTTGCGGTATCCTGTCTGTTCTGGGTGTGGGCTCAGGTAAACCCGCAGTCCATGATCGGGGTCTTTACCGGTGACAGCAATGTGATCGCAGCAGGTGTGCCGTTTTTCAGATCCTGCAGTTACGATTATATTATGACAGCTCTTGTGTTTGTATTGAACGGGTATCTGAACGGACAACAGAAGACAGTCTGGACAATGGTGAGCTGTACCTTTGGTGCCGTGTGTCTGAGAATTCCCATGGTGTATTACTTTGCGAAATATTTCGGAAATGACCTGGGAATGCTGGGAAAAATTGCCCCTGTTGTTTCCGGGATCATGGCATGTTATACTTTCGTATATGTATGTTACGAGGGAAGAAAACATGAAAAACAATGAATTATTTCAGATTGGTGAGGTTTCCAGACTGTTTCATGTCAGTGTGAGTATTCTGCGTCATTACGATAAAATCGGTCTGCTGAAACCGGAATTTACAGATGAGGAGACCGGATACCGGTATTACAGTACCAGGCAGTTTGAATGTCTGAATACGATCCGGTACCTGCGGGCGTTGGATATGCCTCTGGAGCAGATCGCGGGATTTCTGGAGAACCGGGATACGGATCATATAAAAGAGCTGCTGCGCAGACAGAAAGATGAGGTACAGAGGCGGAAGCAGGAACTGGAGCTGATCGAAAAAAAGATTGACAACCGCCTGAATCAGCTGGAAGATGCTCTGGCTTCGGAACTGAATTTGATCCGGCTGGAAAACAAGCCGGCCAGACGGATTGCAACGGTGAAAGAAAAACTGATGCCGCGCAGTTACCTGGATCTGGAACGGAGCATCCGGCAGTTGGAAGCACAAGAGGAAAATACCGTGGTATTTCTGGGAAAGGTGGGAGTAGGACTTTTTGCGGAACATTTGCGCTGCAGGCAGTATCTGCCCTATGATCTGGTTTTTATCATTCTGGATGAGGAAGACCAGTTTCACGGGGAAACCACGCTGCTGGAAACGGAAACCTGTGTGACGCTGCGGTTTCAGGGAAGCCATGAACAGGCTGCACAGCATTATGAAAAGATGATGGATTACATAGATGCCCATGGATATGAAGTCCGGGGATTTTCCATGGAACTTACCATGATCGACTATGGTCTGACAAATGATACATCGAAATTTGTGACGGAAATACAGATTCCGGTTGGGAAGAAGGAAAATGTGTGATATAATCATAATGATAGGGCCAAAAGTCATGTTTTTTCATGCAAGCATGAAACACATGACCTTTTGACCCTTGTATCATAATCATGTCGTTCATATGGAAAAGGATGCTTGCGCAGATTTCACTTATTTGAAGTGAAAATGGATATGCAGGCAGAGCGGAATTATACAAAAAGGAGAGGATTGTTTGGAAATCATTCAGAATGCGGATGTTCAGGATATCAATGTAGATCAGGTAAAAGAAGAAGCCGGAAGAATTTATACGTATATTCAGGAACAGATGCCGTCGCTCATTGGATTTTGTGTGAGAGTGGTGATGGCGATTATTCTGTTCCTGGTTGCGAGGAAGCTGATTGCATGGGTACTCAGAGTTTTGAAAAAATCACTGACGAATATGAATGTGGATAAAGGCGTTATCCAGTTTGCCTGCTCTATCGCCAAACTGGTACTTTATCTTCTGGTGATCTTTAATATCGGTATCAGCCTGGGAATCAAAGAATCTTCGGTGGCTGCGCTTCTTGGAACAGCAGGTGTGACGGTCGGTCTTGCTTTGCAGGGCGGTCTTGCAAATGTGGCAGGGGGTGTGATGATTCTTTTGTTCAAACCGTTTCAGGTAGGGGATTATATCATACAGGACCAGGCAAACGGCTGTGAAGGAACTGTTTCCAAAATCGATATGTATTATACGACTCTGCTGTCTGTGGACAATAAGAATATTGTAATACCGAACGGAACACTGGCGAACAGTACAGTTATCAATGTGACAGCGAGAAATCACCGCAGACTGGAGATCAAAGTCGGTATTTCCTATCAGTCAGATATTCATCAGGCACGCAATATTCTGGAAAAAATCCTTCTGGATGATCCGGATACCAAGACAGACAGTGAGATGGTGGTATTTGTGGATGAACTGGGAGAGAGTTCTGTGATCATGGGACTTCGTGTGTGGGTGGAAACAGAACAGTACTGGCCGGTGAAATGGAGACTGAACCAGAAAATCAAGGAAGAGTTTGATGCCCGGGGAATTGAGATTCCGTACAGGCAGATGGATGTTCACATTCATCATGAGGAAGAAAGGTAGAAAGCTGGAAGTTACTGTTCACTGGTAATATCCGGATAGTTTTTCCGTTTGGAAAAACTGTACACGCCTGATAAATTATGCTATAATGACGTATCTTTATATCGGAAAGCGAAAGAACTG
Organism: uncultured Blautia sp.; assembly: GCA_945864225.1. Classification (GTDB taxonomy): domain Bacteria; phylum Bacillota; class Clostridia; order Lachnospirales; family Lachnospiraceae; genus Blautia_A. The sequence continues at coordinate 84,922 of CAMBAL010000002.1, forward strand.
CGGATATACGGCAGTCCGGGCTGACCGTAAGAGAAAAATGAAAGAATCAGGAAAGGGTAGGAAAGCGTATTATGAAGAAATTCATGGAAGAATTTAAGGCATTTGCTCTGAGAGGCAATGTCATGGATATGGCTGTCGGTGTTCTGATCGGTGGTGCATTTTCCGGAATTGTGACATCATTAACGGATAATTTTATCACACCGATTCTGAATTTTGTAACAGGACAGGCGGTATACAGCCTGAAGGATATTGCCGGATTCGGTTCGAACTTTCTGGCAGCGGTGGTGAATTTTATTATCATGGCATTCATTCTGTTCTGCCTGATGAGAGGAATCAACAAACTGATGTCCATCGGTAAGAAAGAAGAACCTGCAGAAGAAACTACGAAGGTATGTCCGTTCTGCAAAAGTGAGATAGCTATCGACGCGACCAGATGTCCGCATTGTACATCAGAACTGAAAGACTGATTAATTGTTACATAACAATCCCGGACAGAAGAGTTGAAACAGAATATTTGTGAAAAAAGAAACAGCGGCCGTATTTTAGGAAAGTTTACGGCTGCTGTTTTTTCTATATGCTGGATTGTAAACTTTATATAATAAAAGGTTGACAATGGAAAAACCATATGATAAATTGTTAACAGTTATTCGATAAAAAGCAGTTTTTCTGCAGAGAACGACTGCAAATGAGTGATACAAGAAGGAGGAGTTTACAATGACAACAGCAGCAGCTTCAAGAAGCAAGACTTACGACATGGTATACATTGCAATTTTTGCCGTATTAATGGCAATCTGTTCCTGGATTTCCATTCCTATGACCGTGCCGTTTACCTTACAGACATTCGGAGTATTTATTTCCGTTGGAATTCTGGGAGGAAAACGAGGAACCGTGGCCGTTCTGGTATATATTCTTCTGGGAGCCATCGGCGTTCCGGTGTTTGCCGGATTCAGCGGAGGATTCGGAGTTCTGCTGAATACCACAGGCGGATATATCATCGGATTTTTATTCTCTGCACTTGTGATGTGGGGAATAGAAAAGGTTTTTGGCAGAAAACCGGTTATGCAGATTCTTTCCATGCTCGTGGGGCTGATCGTGTGCTACGCAATCGGTACTGCATGGTTTATGGTCGTTTATTCCAGAGCAAACGGAGCAGTAGGACTCGGTACTGTTCTGGGATGGTGCGTGATTCCATTTATTATCCCGGATCTGGTAAAAATCGCACTGGCATTTGTCCTTTCTGCAAGACTTCGTCAGTATGTGCCGCGGGCCTGAGGAATTGCTGTGAACGAAATGAACAGGAATTTTGAAAGTACTTTGAACCGGGCAGACAACTATGCGGTGCCGCTGCGGCCTCATCACGGGATGTGTCTTGCCTATTTCAAAGGATATGGGTATAGTGACGATTTTCAAAAGCATATGGGAGAAATGCTGGAATTTCTGGTAAAGAATATTCCGGTAAAACTGAGTTTGGAGGTGGATGAAATCTGCTCTGCCTGTCCGAACAACCAGAATCATCACTGCAAAGATGCACAGTGTGTGAAAAGATTTGACAAAGGAGTGCTGGAACTGTGCGGACTGGAAGAGGGAAGGGAACTTCTGTTTCTGGATTTTGTAAAGATCGTGCAGGATAAGGTTCTTGCCCCCGGGAGACGTCCGCAGATCTGTGGAAACTGTCAGTGGAACGAAATCTGCAGTGCAGAAAACAGCAGATGGGAAGCCCTCTGATTGCAGCAGGTTTGGAGAATAACATCACCGGATCGCTGTATGTCTGATCTGCGCAGAGTCAAATCATTGCATGAAGCAGTCTTTATACTCTTTCGGTGACATGCCGTATTCTTTTTTGAACGCACGGAAAAAACTGGAATAATCTTTAAAACCGCACATAAGATACGCTTCGCTGATACTGGTGTGACCCAAGATGGCGTCACGGCAGACAGCGAGGCGTTTTTTTATAATATACTGGTGGATGGACATGCCGATATTTTCTTTAAAAATATGTGCGATGTGATATTTGCTGACATAGAATTCCCTGGCCAGACATTCCAGAGAGAGCTCTTCATCCAGATGTTCTTCAATATAGATGCAGAGATTCTGATAAAGAGAGCGCTCTTCTTCAAATTCCAGGGGATGATTCTGCTCGTAGACAACACGGTTCAGATGCAGGATCAGATCATCCACACAGAGAGGAATCTGTGAATGGCGGCCAAAACGGTCAGATTTCATTTCCTCGATCAGACGGATCACCTTGGACTGAATGATATTAAAAGCAATTCTGTCATTATGAAACAGATATTTTTTGGATGTCTGGACATACTGCATCATATAGACATAATCAGGAGAAAGTTCCAGAAGATGATTGCAGTATTCCTGACTGATCCAGAAAACGAATCTCCGGTAGGGAATGGTAAGATTGTGAATGACAGCTCTGTGCCGCACATTGGGAGGAATCAGGATGACATCCCCGCAGGTCAGGGGAAGCTGTTCGTTTTCAATTTGTATACTTACATTGCCTTCCAGAAAAAAATAAAATTCATAGTAGTCGTGTGCATGGGTAGTTACTTTGATGGGAGCAGTGTCACTGTAGTAGTAGATCTCAAAATCCCTGGAGAGCATATACTGGCGTGTACTGAACTGGGTCTGCAGTCTTTTTTTCATGGATTTTCTCCTCCTGTAAACAGAAATGTCTGCTGTTCAGATATTGTAGATTACAGGAAAGTGCTTTGCATTTTCCTGTGATATAATAAAGAAACATGATGGATTGCCATTCATTTGCCGGCGTACTATTGTTAGAATATCATAAAATCGCAATTTTTACAATGTGTACAACAATTCCGTCAATGGAATTTTCAGAGAGATTGTCCTATAATCAAATCATCAAAAAAATGCTGACATAAAGAGACAGGGAAAAACAGGCATACAAAAAGGAGAGGTAAACAATTATGGAAATGACATTAAGATGGTATGGTTCCAAATTTGACACAGTTACACTGGAGCAGATCCGCCAGATTCCGGGAGTTACAGGCGTCATCACAACGTTGTACGATACAGCACCGGGTGAAGTATGGAGCCGTGAGAGAATCCGCGCAATGAAGGAAGAGGTAGAGGCCGCAGGTCTTCATGTGGCAGGAATTGAAAGTGTCAATGTTCATGATGCCATCAAAACAGGTGCAGCAGACAGAGATGTGTATATTGCAAATTACATCGAAACTCTGGAAAACCTTGGAAAAGAAGATATTCATCTGGTATGCTACAATTTTATGCCGGTATTTGACTGGACAAGAACAGAACTGGCACGTGTGAGACCGGACGGTTCCACTGTTCTGGCATACACGCAGGAAGCAGTCGATGCACTTGATCCGGAAAAAATGTTTGATTCTATCGCAGGAGATATGAATGGTACCGTAATGCCGGGATGGGAACCGGAGCGTATGGAACATGTCAAAGAGCTTTTTGCCATGTACAAAGATATTGATGATGAGAAATTATTTGAAAATCTGAAATATTTCCTGGAAAAGATTATGCCGGTATGTGACAAATATGATATTAATATGGCAATCCACCCGGATGATCCGGCATGGAGCGTATTCGGACTTCCGCGTATTATCATTAATAAGAAAAATATCCTGCGCATGATGCAGATGGTAGATAACCCGCATAATGGTGTGACATTCTGTTCCGGTTCTTACGGAACCAATCTGGAGAATGATCTTCCCGACATGATCCGTTCCCTGAAAGGAAGAGTTCATTTTGCCCATGTGCGCAACCTGAAATTCCATTCTCCGACAAACTTTGAAGAAGCAGCACATCTTTCTTCTGACGGCACATTTGATATGTATGAAATTATGAAGGCTCTTTATGATATCGGATTTGACGGACCGATCCGTCCTGACCACGGACGTATGATCTGGGGCGAAGTTGCCATGCCGGGATATGGCCTTTACGACAGAGCTCTGGGCGCAACTTATCTGAACGGACTCTGGGAAGCAATTGAGAAAGGAGCAGCAAAATGATCTTAAGCGCAGAAGGATTAAAGAATAAAGAAGCATGGGAAGCTGCCGGATACAGCCTTCCCCGATATGACCGCAAAGCGATGATCGCAGCAACCAGAGAAAATCCATTCTGGATCCATTTTGGTGCAGGCAATATTTTCCGTGCATTTCAGGCAAATGTTGTACAGAATCTCCTGAACGACGGTGTACTGGACAGAGGATTGACAGTAGCAGAAGGTTTTGACTACGAAATTGTAGAAAAAATGAACCGTCCTCATGATGACTATTCCATTCTTGTTACCTTAAAAGCAGACGGATCTGTAGAAAAAACAGTGGTAGGCAGCATTGCGGAATCCTGCATTCTGGATTCCGAAAACGACAGCGAATATACCCGTCTGAAACAGATTTTCCGTGCGGATTCTCTGCAGATGGCTACATTCACCATTACAGAAAAGGGATACAGCCTTGTAAACGGGAAAGGTGAGCTTCTTGCGGCGGTAGAGGCGGATTTTGCAGCAGGCCCTGAAAAACCGGCAAGCTATATGGGAAAGGTGGCAGCTCTTCTTTATACACGTTATCAGTCCGGCGAAAAACCGATCGCTATGGTGAGCATGGATAACTGTTCCCATAACGGGGATAAGCTTTATGCGGCTATTCATACTTTTGCAGAAAAATGGACAGAAGCAGGACTTGCGGAAAAAGGATTTCTTGCTTATGTGGAAAACAGGGAAAAAGTGACGTTCCCATGGACCATGATCGACAAGATCACTCCTCGTCCGGATGCTTCTGTGGAAGAAATTCTGAAGAAGGACGGAATCGAAGGCCTTGATCCTGTTATCACATCCAAAAATACCTATGTAGCTCCTTTTGTAAACGCAGAAGAGTGTGAATATCTGGTCATTGAGGATGCGTTCCCTAACGGACGTCCGCAGCTGGAAAAGGGCGGTTTGATGTTTACGGACAGAGAGACCGTAGACAAGGTGGAAAAGATGAAAGTCTGCACCTGCCTGAATCCGCTTCATACAGCTCTGGCTGTTTTCGGCTGTCTTCTTGGCTATGAAAAGATTTCTGAAGAAATGAAAGATTCGGAGCTGAAAAAACTGGTGGAAGTCATCGGTTATCAGGAAGGTCTTCCGGTTGTGGTAAATCCTGGCATTCTGGATCCGAAAGAGTTTATTGATACTGTATTGAATGTCCGTATCCCGAATCCGTTCATGCCGGATACACCTCAGAGAATTGCAACCGATACGTCTCAGAAGCTGGCTATCCGTTTTGGAGAAACAATCAAAGCCTATCAGGCATCTTCTGAACTGAATACAGAAGACCTGAAACTGATTCCGCTTGTATTTGCAGGCTGGCTGCGTTATCTCATGGGAGTCAATGACGAGGGCGCAGAGTTTACCCTGAGCCCGGATCCGCTTCTGGATACGGTTCGTCCTTATGTGGCAGGAATTCAGCTGGGTACAGACATTCATGCGGAGGAGATTCTGAAACCGGTTCTGGAAATGAAAGAAATTTTTGGTGTGGATCTTTATGAGACCGGTATGGCAGAAAAAGTCTGCGGATATTTCCGTGAACTGACAGCAGGTCCGGGAGCTGTCCGTGAGACGCTGAAGAGATATACGAAATAAATGTTGTATAAAAGCTTTGGGAAAGTTTATAAAAGTGTATAAGAAAAACGCATCTGTCCGTCCATTCAACTGGAAGGCCGGATGCGTTTTTTTGGATGCTTACGGCAGTGTGTTTGAAAGAACTGAGATATCAAATTAATGGATTCTTCTTACGGGATTCCTGAGAAATGATACTGCTGTTAAAAATTTTTCTTTCCGGAATCCGCAGCAGCGAGTACATTTTCGTTCAGTTTTACCGAATATCGGAAAAGAATGATACCGATCAGGAACAGCAGAGCGATCATTCCTACTCCCTTGCTGATATCACCGGTAAGCTGGGATACAATACTTACGATGGCAGTTCCCACAAAAGAAGCGCCTTTTCCGCAGATATCCAGAAAACCGAAATATTCACCGGACTGTTCAGCAGGGATAATCTTGGTAAAATAGGAACGGGACAGTGCCTGTATACCGCCCTGGAACATTCCCACCAGAACTGCCAGGATCCAGAACTGCAGCTGCGTTGTGAGGAACATGGCAAATACGGTAATGCCCAGATAGGCTGCAATACAGATCGTAATCAGAATGTCACCGGGATATTTGGCAGAGAGACGTCCAAAAATAATGCAGCAGGGGAAAGCAACAAGCTGTGTGACAAGAAGCGCCAGCAAAAGACCGGTGCTGTCCAGTCCAAGGGCAGATCCATAGGCAGTTGCCATATCAATGAAGGTGTAAACTCCGTCAATATAAAAGAAAAATGCAAGCAGGAAAACAAAAATCCGTTTTTCATTCCGGATATTTTTGAAAGTTCTTCCAATTCTGCGGAAGCTTTCGGCGACTGCATGTTTCTGCGGTTCTACATAATACTTCTGTTGATAGTTTCGAAGCAGAGGCACTGTCATGCCAAGCCACCACAATGCTGTGATCACAAAGGAGAGAGCCATGGCAACGGTCATGGAAATGCCAATGCTGCCAGAACCGAGAACCAGCAGAAGGCATACGGCAAAGGGAATACAGCTTCCGACATATCCCCATGCGTATCCCTGCGAAGATACATGATCCATACGGTCTTCTGTAGTGACGTCGGAAAGCATGGAATCATAAAAAATGATGCTGCCGGAATATCCGATTTTGGCGATCAGAAAAATGACAAGAAAAGCAAGCCATTGTTTGGCCAGTCCCATGGAGACACATGCGATCAGTCCGACCAGAAGGGACAGGAGAAAGAGAGGCTTTTTGAATCCCTTTGTATCTGCCAGTGTTCCGAGAACCGGTCCGAGCAGAGCAACGATGAGCGTGGCAGCGGAAGCCGCATAACCCCAGTAGGCAAGATATTCTACAGAGGAAAGACCGCCGCTTTCCGCGAGACTGTTGAAATAAATAGGGATGATGGTGGATACAAGAAGAATAAAAGCGGAATTTCCCACATCATAGAGAATCCAGCTTTTTTCTTTTTTGGTCAGTTTCAGATTCATGATCGTTTCCTTTCTTTTGTGTCCGTTGTTCGTACATTGTAAAATAAATAACTGATACATCTGATTTACCGCACATCTCAAAATACTCTGCGTAGATTGGATGAAATACAATGATACATATCTGCATTGTAGCATACTTTATCACGTATGGGAAGAATGGGATGCTATGGAATTTTCAGGCAATTTCTGTATGAAATGCAGGAAGAACATTTATCAGACTCGAAGTAATACCGGAAGATTACGGGAAATTGACTATGGAAAAGGGACAGAGTATATGCTAAAATAACACAATGATGAGGAAAATACGGTTACCTTTTGCAGTAGGATTTACGTTGAAAAGTAACCAAGTCTTCTTGATAATAACGTATGAAGAGAGAAAAAGAGGAATTCGTCATGAATACGAGAAAAAATGAGAAAAACCTGACACCTGGATATTCGTTCATTCAGGGATTTTACTGGATTAATTTCGCAGCAATCATGGGATTTTCCAGCCTTTATCTGCTGAACTGCGATTATTCGAATACCCAGATCGGCATCATCATTGCTGTGGCAGGAATGATATCTGCGATTCTGCAGCCGGTGATCGCAAGTTATGCAGACAGGCCGTCCAGTATTTCCATCAAAAAGATGATACTGTTCTTTTCCGTTGTTCAGATTATTCTGGCGGTACTGGTGCTTCTGACCTATCAGAAAGTCTTTCTGTTGACGGGGCTTTTTTACGGCTGTCTGATTACACTTCTGCAGCTTTTGCTTCCATTGGTGAATTCTCTTGGCATGGAGAGTATCAACCAGGGCAGAAACCTGAACTTTGGTGTGGCCCGCGGAATGGGATCGGTTGCGTATGCGATTTTTTCCTACGCGCTGGGAATTGTGATTGCAAAAACAGGCGCACGATTTGTTCCTGTTTCGATTATTGTGATGTTTTCTGTTCTGGTGGTCAGTCTGCTTTTGTTTCCATTTGAAAAAGCAGAGAAGAAATCTGCAAAATCCGGTGGGAAACACAGTTCCAATCCCTTTGCATTTTTTATGAAATACAAGAGATTCAGTGTGGTGCTGGTCGGATGCGTGCTTGTCTATATCAGCCATGTGCTTCTGAATAATTTTACCTTTCAGATCGTAGAAAGCAAGGGCGGCGGAAGCGAGGAAATGGGATTTGTTATGGCGTTTGGTGCTCTCGTGGAATTGCCGACACTGTTTGGCTTTGGCTTTATGATGAAAAAAGTCCGATGCGACATCTGGTTCCGGATATCCGGTATTTTCTTTATGCTGAAAACGCTGGGAACGCTTCTTGCTCCGAATATTCCGGTGTTTTATGCAGTACAGATTTTCCAGATGCTGGGATGGGCATTGATTGCCGTGTCCTCTGTTTATTATGTGAATTCCATTATGGATGAGCAGGACGCGATCAAAGGGCAGGCTTACATGACTATGACCTATACACTTGGAAGCGTGATCGGCGCGCTTCTCGGAGGTGCACTGATCGATATGGCCGGCGTGAATATGATGCTGGTATTCGGTACAGCTGCCGCAGCTGTGGGAATGGTGATCATGCTGGCGGCTTCCGAGAAAGGAAGAAACCCAGATAAAGTGAGATAGGATGATTCCTGTGCATCGTGAAGTGTGTTTCCGAAAGATAAAAACAGCACGTTTCATGAGCTGTCAGGTAACCTGCCGTGACGTTGATTTTTTTAAAAACCTGTAGTAGAATAACGGAAGACTAAAAAGAAAAGAGGAATCAGTATGGAATTAGCAACTTTACAAAAAGATATGATCGCAGCAATGAAAGCAAAAGATAAACCGAGAAAAGAAGCCATCTCCGCACTGGTATCTGCGGTAAAAAAAGCAGGAATCGATGCAGGATGCAGAGATGATATTCCGGATTCCATGGTGGATCAGGTGATTTTGAAAGAACAGAAAACCGCGAAGGAACAGCTCGATACCTGTCCGGCAGAAAGAACAGATCTGAAGGCAGAATATCAGTTCCGCTATGATGTGATTTCCGAGTATGCTCCGCAGTTAATGTCTGCAGAAGAAGTAAAAGCATTTCTTGAGGAAAAATTTGCAGATCTTCTTGCCGGCAAAAACAAAGGGATGATCATGAAAAACGTAATGCCTGAACTGAAAGGAAAAGCGGACGGCAAGGTGATCAACCAGGTTGTTGCCGAGCTTTGCAAATAATATGGGGAAAATTATTTTTCTGGATATAGACGGAACGATCCGCTGGTTTGACGGAAGTGTTCCGGACAGTACGGTTTATGCCATTCAGGAGGCAAGGAGACGCGGACATGAGGTGTGTGTCTGCAGCGGACGCCCGTTAAGTCTGATTGAAAAAAATATTCTGGATATCGGATTTGACGGGATCGTATCCTGCGCCGGAACCTATGTGATGTACCGCGGACAGTGTGTGAGAAGTGTCAGCTTTGATCCTGCGACGGTTCATGAACTTTGTGAATATCTGGTGGAGAAGGACTGTATGATCGAACTGCAGCGTTTTGACCAGACGTTTCTTTTGAAGAGATTTGTCAGCCGTTACGAGGAGATGGGCAGAAATATGATGGCAAGTCTCGGGGAAGATGCGAAAGAACTGGAGCCGTATCCCGGTCTTGTGGAACAGGATACGGATGTGAAGAATGTAGAAAAGGTCATGTTCTTCAGCCAGAAAGTCCCGTATGAGGAAATTTATCATGAATGGTCGGACAGGGTGATCATGACTCCTTTCAGTATTCCCAATGCGGAACGCTGGGGAGGAGAGATTTCACCGCTGAATGTGAATAAAACTTCAGGAATCCTCAGTATTCTGGAACACAGTGATTATTCCAGAGAGGATGTCATCGCGATCGGTGACAGTGACAATGATGTGGATATGCTGGAATTTGCGGCAGCAGGAATTGCCATGGGAAATGCTACACAAAGTGCTGCACAGGCAGCTGACTGGCAGACAGCCCCTCTTCTGGAAGACGGGATCCTGAAAGCATTCCGCAAACTGGAACTCATTTGAACAACGTTCCCCTTCCCTGAACGTTCCCTTTTCCTGGAATTACTGGGAAAGTTTCAGATATTCCCTGGGTGAGTATCCCATTTTCTCCCGGAATACACGGGAAAAATAAGAAGGACTGGAAAATCCGCATTGTATGGCTGCTTCTGTTATCGTTCCGTTTCCGCAGGACAGGAAGTCCAGACTCTGTTCGATCCGGTAATTCAGCAGATAATCAAACAGAGATTCCTTCATGTGCTTTTTAAAAAATCTGCAGCATTCACTGGGACAGATGCTGACTTCCGAAGCAATGTCATCCAGAGTGATTTTTTCCTGATAATGTCCGTGAATGTAGGTGAGAATCTGTTTCAGACGGTCCATATTTTTCGCATCTGCCGGATTGTCTTCGGTTTTGCCGACATGTCTGCAGACGATTCTCCAGATATCCATCAGAAGGAGATAAATCTGGAAATCAAAATCCGATTCTTCTTTCTGATGGCTATATAGATATTCGATTTTCTGCAGGCTTGTGAGAATGTGATTCTGCCATTGTCCGGATGTGGTGAGGGCAAGGCAGGGGATAGAAGGATTCTCTACGATACGGTCTGCATATTTTTCTTTCAGGAAACTGTTTTTGTATCCTTCCAGAAGTCTCGGATGGAAAGTGATCGATACATAATGGCAGTCCTCGTCATTGACCGGATGACCGGTGTGGAGCATGTTGGAATTGCACAGAAGGCCCTGGCCGGGTTTCAGTTCATGTACCTGCTCATTGACCTGGTACCGGATCTGGCCCTCCAGAACATAGGTCCATTCCAGTTCTGTATGCCAGTGCCACATGAAGGAACGCCGTTCATAGTTAGAAAGCCGCTCATGGCTGACTCTGACCGGAAATCCATACGTTCCGTGGATTTTAATTTCTTTCTGATTGCGGTCTGTCTGAATCTGCATATCTGTTTCCTTTTCCTGTTTATGATTTCTTACGATATTTTGTCAGGTTTTCCCTGTTTTCTCTGGTTTGCAAAATAACCTTTTTATGATTCATCCTGTTGTCAGTGATAATATCTCATTGTTAGTGGTAATATCTCAATATAGTGCAAAAAGTGTCCAAAATAATCCTAGCTTTCTCTTCTGATTCTCATTATAATAACATTAACAACAAAGTCAAGATGAGCTGGCAAAACTATCATAATGTAAAAGGAGTACGTCCACGATGAGAGCAGAACAGGTGAAAGAGTTATTAAAAAAGGATTCTTCCGTACAGCTTCTGGAGCAGATGTATGGTAAGGGAAAAGCAGAAGAGAATGCAGCGCGTTATGTGCTGGTGGCGGAAGGCTTTTCCAGAACATTCGGAGACAGAGAATTTGAATTCTTTACTTCTCCGGGAAGAACAGAAATCGGCGGAAATCATACAGACCATAATCAGGGAAAGATTCTTGCCGGAAGCGTGCAGATGGACTGTGTTGCAGCAGCTGCAGCCAATGGAACAGAAAAAATCCGTATGATCAGTGAAACTTATAAACAGGATCTTGTGATTGATCTGAATCACCTGGAACCGGGCAGTCAGACGACGGGAACACTTCCTCTTATGAAAGGGGTTCTGGCAGGTCTTAAGAACAGAGGATTTGAGATTCATGGATTTGATGCCTATGTAACCAGCAATGTAATCGGGGGTTCCGGTGTAAGTTCTTCTGCATCTTTTGAAATGCTGGTATGTTCGATCGCAGATTACCTTTTCAATCATTACACCAGAGATGTGGTTTCCTATGCAAAAGCCGGACAGTATGCAGAAAATAAATACTGGCTGAAAGGTTCCGGCCTTCTTGATCAGATGGCCTGTGCGGTAGGCGGAATCATTACCATTGATTTTGCGAACACGGAAGAACCGGAAATGCGAAAGGTAGACTGCAATTTTGATGATCTGAATCTTGATCTTGTGATCGTAAATACAGGAAAAGGCCATGCGGATCTGAGTGCAGAATATTCTTCTATCCCAAATGAGATGAAGAGCGTGGCAAACTATTTCGGAAAAGAAGTTCTGGCTGAAGTAGAGGAAGCAGATGTCATTGCCAATGTAAAAGATATCCGGGAAAAATGCGGTGACCGTGCAGTTCTTCGAGCTTTTCATTTCTTTGAGGAGAGTAGCCGTGTGGATGATCAGGTAGCTGCACTGGAGAGCGGCGATAAAGAACGTTTTCTTCAGGAGATCACAGCTTCCGGAAATTCCTCCTGGAAATGGCTGCAGAACTGTTATCTGAATGAGACTCCGCAGGAACAGTCGATCAGCTGTACACTGGCACTTACAGAGCTTTTCCTGAAAAAAATCAAGGGTGGTGCCTGCCGTGTTCATGGAGGTGGATTTGCCGGTGTTATCGCAGCATTTATCCCGAAGGAACATACGGAAGAGTACTGTCAGTATATCAATAAGGCTCTGGGAGAAGGCTCCGCTTTTGTGATGCATATCCGTAAGCAGGGCGCAATCCATCTGGAGTTTTAAGAAATAAAAATAACTAAATCCATATAAGGAGGATATGACAATGGCAATTTTAGTAACAGGCGGCGCAGGATATATCGGAAGCCATACAGTTGTAGAACTTCAGAATGCCGGATACGAAGTAGTGGTGCTTGACAATCTGAGCAACTCCAGTGAAAAATCTCTGGAACGTGTAGAAAAGATCACAGGAAAACCGGTAAAATTCTATAAGGCAGATATCCTTGACAGAGAAGCCCTGAATCATATTTTTGATACAGAAGAAATTGATTCCTGTATTCATTTCGCAGGACTGAAGGCAGTCGGAGAATCCGTAGCGAAACCATGGGAATATTACGAGAATAATATTGCAGGAACCCTTACCCTTGTGGATGTGATGAGAAATCATGGTGTGAAAAATATTATTTTCTCTTCTTCCGCAACCGTATATGGAGATCCGGCGATCATTCCGATCACCGAAGAGTGCCCGAAGGGACAGTGCACCAATCCTTATGGATGGACCAAATCCATGCTGGAGCAGATTCTTTCTGATATCCAGAAGGCAGATCCGGAATGGAATGTGGTTCTTCTTCGTTACTTTAACCCGATTGGTGCTCATAAGAGCGGAACAATCGGAGAAAATCCGAATGGTATCCCGAACAATCTGATGCCTTACATCACACAGGTTGCAGTCGGCAAACTGAAAGAGCTTGGCGTGTTCGGCAATGATTACGATACACCGGACGGAACCGGTGTCAGAGATTACATTCATGTAGTGGATCTTGCAAAGGGCCATGTAAAGGCTCTGAAGAAAATTGAAGACAATTCCGGACTCAGTATTTACAATCTGGGAACCGGCAAAGGCTACAGCGTTCTTGACATTGTGAAAAACTTTGAAGCAGCAACCGGAGTAAAAATTCCGTATGTGATCAAGGATCGCCGTCCTGGTGACATTGCCACCTGCTATTCCGATGCATCCAAGGCAAAGAGAGAACTCGGATGGGAAGCAGAATATGATATCAAGGATATGTGTGCGGATTCCTGGAACTGGCAGTCTCATAATCCGAACGGATACGAGGACTGAGAAAGGGATTCTTCCGAATCATGTCTGAGCAATAAGGCATAAGCTGCTGACCGCAGGGAATGATGATATGCTCCCCCTTAAGTAGACAAGGTAAATAAAGTCTGCTTAAGGGGGATTTTTATTTGTTTGTTTTGACGAAAATATTTTTTAGAACTGAAAAAACAATGTGTAAAAAGTATAAAAATATTGTATATTTTGTTGCATCATGGTATAATTGAGCAACGTTTTAACGCGGAGTCTTCGGCAGCAGATGGCAAATGTCTGTATTCCGTAAGACAAAATGATTAATGGGAGGAAAGATTTTATGAGTAACTCTATGTTTATCGGGACCTGGTGGGCGCTGGTTCCGCCTGTTCTGGCAATTGTCCTTGCCTTTATCACGAAGGAAGTGTACAGTTCGCTGCTGATCGGCATTATCGTTGGTGTGCTGTTTTATACAGGATTTGTGCCGTGGGATGCGTTTAATGCCCTGTTTGATATTATGAAAGAGAATATGAACCTGAATATTCTGATCTTTGATATTATGCTTGGTATGATTATTGTGCTTATGCAGAAATCAGGAGGTTCCGCTGCTTACGGCAGCTGGGCGGGCAAGAAGATCAAGAGCAAAAAATCCGCACTTCTTGCAACCAGCGGTCTGGGAATGCTGATTTTTGTGGATGATTATTTTAACTGTCTGACAGTCGGTTCCGTTATGCGTCCTGTTACAGACCGGTATAAAGTATCCAGAGCCAAGCTTGCATACATCATTGATGCAACAGCAGCACCGATCTGCATCATCGCACCGATTTCATCCTGGGCTGCCGCAGTAAATTCCTATGTTCCGGAGGATGCGGGAATTACAGGTTTCCAGCTGTTTCTGAGAACCATTCCCTATAATCTGTATGCACTTCTGACAATTGTGATGGTTCTTTATATTACCTGCCGCGGCTTTGATTTTGGTCAGATGAAGATCCATGAAAGAAACGCAGCAAAAGGAGATCTGTTTACCAGCGGAGCAGAAGAATTTGACAATGTAGCAGAAGAAAAAATCTCATCCAATGGTAAGGTGTATGATCTTGTGCTGCCGATCGCTGTTCTGATTGTTTCAGCAGTTGGTGCAATGATCTATACCGGTATGCTGGGCGGAGCAACCAATCTGATCGATGCTTTTGCCGGATGCGATGCAGAAACAAGTCTGATTTTTGCAACCTTTATTACCGTACTTTTCATGATGGTTCTGTATCTGCCGCGTAAGGTTGTAAGCTTCAAGGAATTTATGAACAGTCTGGTAGAGGGATTCAAGCTGATGATTCCTGCTGTCATGGTACTGATTCTTGCATGGACCCTGAAAGGTGTGGGTGATGCCCTCTGTCTTGGTGATTTTGTAAGTGGTGTTGTTGGCAATAATGCATCTGCCAGTGTTCTTGTTCCGGTTATCATGTTTGCAGTGGGACTGTTTCTGGGATTTTCCACAGGTACTTCCTGGGGAACCTTTGCGATCCTGATCCCGATCGTGGTTTCTCTGTTTGGAGGACAGAATCTGGAGATGATGATTATTTCTGTATCTGCAGTTCTTGCAGGTGCGGTATGCGGTGATCATGTATCCCCGATCTCAGATACGACAATTATGTCATCTGCAGGTGCACAGAGCAATCATATCAATCATGTGTCTACGCAGATGCAGTACGCAATGGTGGTTGCAGGAGTATGTGCAGTCGGCTATGTAATTGCCGGAATCTGCAAAAACTGGATCATTACGCTGGCATTGAGTCTGATTATTCTGATTGCTGTTCTGGAATTTATCCGTGTATACAGTGCGAAACAGGATGCCTGATTTTGTGTATATATTAAATAATAACTTGCATGGAGCGATATAGTGATGAAAATTGATGTTCCTTACATCAATCAAAGTAAAAAATATCCTACAGGGTGTGAAAGCGTGACTTCGGTCATGCTTTTGCATTATCTGGGATATGATATTTCGGTTGATGAGTTTATTCAGAAATACTTGATTATGAAAGAATTTGAAACAAAAAACGGAGTTCTGTATGGACCGAATCCATGGGAATGTTTTGCAGGAAGTCCCTATGATCCGGATTCCTTTGGATGTTATGCACCGGTGATCTGCCGTGCACTTGAACAGATTGTGGGAGAACGGTATGAGGTACTTGATGAGACCGGAAAGGATCTGGATGACCTGACAGATATCTATTTAAAACATGGTATGCCGGTTATCCTCTGGAATTCGATTAATATGCGGGAACCGGTGATCGGACCGGAATGGAAGCTTCTGGATACAGGAGAGACCTTTACCTGGATTTCCAATGAACATTGTATGCTGCTGGTTGGCGAGGACAGGGAACATTATATTTTTAATGATCCATATGAAAACCGCGGCGTCATTGCATGCCCAAAGGAAATCATCCGGGACCGGTATGAAGCATACTATCGTCAGGCGGTCGGATTGAAAAAACGATTATATAATAAAGACCAGTATATCGGAAAATAAATGACCAGCCATATCACGCAGAATGATTTTCTTATCTGCTGCGTGATATGGCTGGTTCGTGTTTGATGCTTTATTCCCGTCATCTGCTATCTGCGTACATCGCCCCGGTCTGTGCAAAGTTCGTATCCCACAGACTGGATGCGTTTGCTGAGACAGCTTCTGCATTCGGCAGCTTCATCGCCTGTGCAGATTTTGTTATCATAAAGTTCATATTTTTTTCTAACGGAAACAGGGGAGAGGTTGGGCATGACCACATTCGCTCCTGCGAGTATTCCCATTTCTCTGCCTTTGGGATGAATGGTTCCCAGCGCTGTCGTAGCAGGCAGAAGGACATAGGGAAGGATCAGGCGGATGATGGAGAGAAGCCACAGGGTTTCCTCCAGTGTACCGGCTGTCTGGCTGGCAAACGGTGTATCCTTATGAGGAATAAAAGGTCCGATTCCACACATGTCAGGAGAAAATTCTTCCAGAAATTTCAGATCTTTGGCAAGTGTTTCAGGGGTCTGATATGGGGACCCTACCATAAAACCGCATCCGACCTGATATCCGATCTCTTTCAGGTCACGGAGACAGTTCATCCGGTGATCAAACGACATTTCCTGCGGATGAAGCTGTTCATAATGTGTTTTGTCTGCGGTTTCATGGCGCAGGAGATAACGGTCTGCACCTGCATCGAATAATCTCTGATAACTGTCTCTGGAACGTTCTCCGAGAGAAAGCGTGACAGCACAGTCGGGATGTGCCTGCTTGATCCGGGAGATGAGTCCGCACATTCTGTCATCGTTCCAGAACCCGTCTTCTCCGCCCTGCAGTACAAAGGTGCGGAATCCCAGTTCCTGTCCCATATCACAGCATTCCAGAATCTGTTCTGCTGTAAGGCGGTAGCGTTCACACTGCCGGTTGGAACGGCGGATGCCGCAGTACAGGCAGTCATTTTTGCAGATATTGGTAAATTCGATCAGACCGCGCACATAAACCGAGGTGCCATAAATTTCCTCTCGGATACGGCGGGCTTTGGACGCAATATAGTCCATGGATTCCTGCGTACGGTTCCGGATAAGAAATGCGTATTCTTCCAGGGAGAGAGAATGCTGCGTTTCCAGTCTGTCAATCAGGTCAGTGACCTGTCTGTCGATCATAAGAACACCTCTTTTCTTCAGTGATTAATTTTGTGCATTGTAAATACAATAACGGATACCTCTGACTTGTCTATGTTGGTTTTATTTTATATCCGGTCTGTCAGTGCTGTCAAGAAATAAAATACCTATAGATTGCGTAAGTTTACTGTCGGAATAAATGGGTTAGAATCCACCCTTGATGTTT
>CAMBAL010000003.1 GCA_945864225.1 uncultured Blautia sp.
ACAGCTTAGTAAAGTGCGCCCATTTATGGCTGTCCTCTACTTTCTTTCACACTAAACTCCTGAAAGTATAAATTGGCATGCCCGAATAGCTGCCCAACCGTTCTGTTTCCATTTTTTTGGCAAAGGGGCGTGTACCATTCATATTAAAGGAAATATGGCAAAATAACAATAGCATTTATGTAAAACTTGACAAAATCTTCCATGTTGTTATAATTTTTTATATTATAATTGTACAAATAATGATAATGGGGGAAGAACAATGAATTACTTTGACTGCCATGCGGATACACTGGTAAATATGCCGGAGAATCAGGGAACTCTGGGAGAGAATCAGTGCAATATCGATTTAAAAAGAGCCCGCGGATTTGCTGAAAAATATACTCAGATTTTTGCTATCTGGAATGATTTCAAAGTCATTGAAGAAGGAAAGGTGGACGAAAGCTTTCTCCGGCTTTATGACAGGGCTGTTTCTCTGATGAAAGCAGAAGAGGATCAGCTTGTCTGGTGCAGAACCGGTGAAGAAATGGAGCAGGCCCATCAGATGGGAAAAGCAGCGGCATTTTTGTCCATTGAAGATTTGTCTCTGATGGGAAGCTATACGTCAGAAGTGCGCGAACTGGGCATCCGTTTTGCCATGCTGACCTGGAATTACGAAAATCAGTATGCCTGCGGATCAGCAGCGAATCAGAAAAAGGGACTCACAGATGAGGGAAGAGAAACCGTGCGTATGCTGATCAATCAGGGAATTGTGCTGGATATTTCCCATCTTTCGGATGCGGGAGCAGAAGAAATTTTTCAGATGACGGATGTTCCGGTGATCGCTTCGCATTCGAATGTAAGAGAAATCTGTAACTGTCCAAGAAATCTTAGAAAGGATCAGATTCAGGAACTAATCCGCAGAAAAGGTCTGATCGGTATGAACATGTTTGCACCATTTGTAGGAGAAAACCCGACCATTACAGATGTGCTGCGCCATATGGATTATATTCTGAATCTGGGCGGAGAGGATGCACTTGTTTTCGGTGGGGATCTGGATGGAAGCAGCGATCGGTTCCCGCAGGGATTTCATGGAATAGAATCGCTTCCCCTGATTCGGGAAGCAATGGAAAAAGCGGGATTCGGCAGCAGGCTGACAGATAAAATTTTCTTCGAAAATGCCAGAGCTTTTGTGCGGCAGAATGTACGCTGAGTTTCTGTGAACAAAATGATGCTGAAAAGCGATTTATCCAGAGGGATTTTCAAACTCGCTTTGGTTCATGAATTTTGTGTACGAGTTTGTTTTCTCATTACAGACAGGGAGTTTTATACAAAAAGTTCAGATAAAATTATGAATTTTTTGTAAAATGATGTTAAAATCCAGGAAGATGTGATATAATAAACCTATCAAACAGCAAAGGGGATGGAAGCATGAAATTTATTATTAGCGGAAAGAATCTTACAGTTTCTGAGGGCCTTAAGACAGCCGTTGAGGACAAGCTCGGGAAGCTGGAACGGTATTTCACTCCTGACACCGAAGTTGTAGTAACTTTAAGTGTGGAAAAAGAAAGACAGAAAATCGAAGTAACGATTCCGATGAAAGGCAATATCATCCGTTCGGAACAGGTAAGCAATGACATGTATGTGTCTATTGACCTTGTAGAAGAGGTGATCGAGCGTCAGCTTCGCAAATACAAAAATAAAATCGTAGACAGACAGCAGGCTGCAGGCAACTTCCAGAAGGAATATCTGGACAGAGAGTATGAAGAAGATGAAGAAGTAAAAATCATCCGTACCAAGAAATTTGACATCAAGCCGATGTATCCGGAAGATGCATGTGTACAGATGGAACTTCTCGGACATAATTTCTTCGTATTTGTAAATGCAGAAACAGACCAGGTGAATGTAGTCTACAAGCGTAAGGGAAATACTTACGGACTGATCGAGCCGGAAGTATAAACTGTTAAAACAGGAATAAGTAAGTAGTCAGTGCCCCCGGGAAGGAATAACAGTCCCGGGGGCCTGTTCGCATATACATATTTTATTCATCAAAAATTTATTGTGTTCCTTTCCGGAAAGTGATAGAATATAATTCGTATAACTATCTGGTTATGAGCGAACAGCGCGGACAGACTGGTACATCACTGTTTTGAAAACGCTGTACCAGCATCAATCCTATAAATACAAATCTATCAATCAACAGGAGTAAATCTATGAATGTTTTTTCAAAAGTATTCGGGACGCACAGCCAGCGCGAGGTGAAGCGCATTATGCCTCTGGTGGAGAAGACAGAAGCTCTGCGCCCGGAGATGCAGAAGTTAACAGATGAACAGCTTCGGGACAAGACAAGAGAGTACAAAAAACGCCTGTCAGAAGGTGCGACTCTGGATGACCTGCTTCCAGAAGCATTTGCAACAGTTCGTGAAGCAGCGAAGCGTGTACTTGGCATGGAGCATTACCGGGTACAGATCATCGGCGGAATCATCCTTCATCAGGGACGTATCGCAGAAATGAAAACCGGTGAAGGTAAAACCCTGGTATCTACACTCCCGGCTTATCTGAATGCCCTGGAAGGCAGAGGTGTACACATTGTCACAGTCAATGATTACCTGGCAAAACGAGATGCCGAGTGGATGGGCAAGGTTCATGAATTTCTTGGTTTGACAGTAGGTGTGGTTCTGAATGATATGAAGCCGGAAGAGCGCCGTGCGGCATATGGATGTGATATTACTTATGTTACCAACAACGAACTCGGTTTTGACTATCTTCGTGACAACATGGTAATTTATAAAGAACAGCTGGTGCAGAGAGATCTGCATTACTGTATCATCGATGAGGTGGACTCTGTTCTCATCGATGAGGCGCGTACCCCATTGATCATTTCCGGTCAGAGCGGCAAATCCACCAAGCTTTATGAAGTCTGCGATATTCTTGCGAAGCAGCTGGAACGCGGAGAAGCGAGTCATGAAATGACCAAGATGGCTGCCATCATGGGTGAGGAAGTCATTGAGACTGGTGATTTTGTTGTCAATGAGAAGGACAAGGTGGTAAACCTTACCGAGCAGGGTGTCCATAAGGTTGAGAAATTCTTTAATATTGAGAACCTGGCAGATCCGGAGAATCTGGAGATCCAGCACAACATCATTCTGGCTCTTCGTGCCCACAATCTGATGCACAAGGATCAGGATTACGTGGTAAAAGATGACGAGATTCTGATCGTCGATGAATTTACCGGACGTATCATGCCGGGCCGCCGTTATTCTGACGGACTTCATCAGGCAATTGAGGCGAAGGAGCATGTGAAGGTAAAACGCGAGAGCAAGACCCTTGCAACGATTACATTCCAGAACTTCTTCAACAAATATGACAAGAAGGGCGGTATGACCGGTACTGCGCTTACCGAAGAAAAAGAGTTCCGTGATATTTACGGCATGGACGTTGTAGAGATTCCTACTAACAAGCCGGTTCAGCGTAAAGACCTGGATGATGCCGTTTACATGACGAAGAAAGAGAAATTTAATGCGGTTGTCCGTGCGGTCAAAGAGGCGCATGACAAACAGCAGCCGGTTCTTGTCGGTACGATTACCATCGAGACTTCTGAGCTGTTAAGCAAAATGCTCCGCAGAGAAGGTATCCAGCATAACGTGCTGAACGCCAAGTTCCATGAGCTGGAGGCTGAGATCGTTGCACAGGCCGGACAGGCCGGAGCAGTTACCATTGCCACCAATATGGCCGGCCGTGGTACCGATATTAAACTGGATGAAGTGGCAAGAGAAGCTGGTGGTCTGAAGATCATCGGTACAGAGCGCCATGAGTCCAGACGTATTGACAATCAGCTTCGCGGACGTTCCGGACGTCAGGGAGATCCGGGTGAATCCCGTTTCTACATTTCTCTGGAAGATGATCTGATGCGTCTGTTTGGTTCCGAGCGTCTGATGAAGGTATTTACCTCTCTCGGTGTCGAGGAGAATGAGCAGATCGAACATAAAATGCTTTCCAGTGCAATTGAAAAAGCACAGGAAAAGATTGAGTTTAACAACTTTGGTATTCGTAAGAACCTGCTGGATTATGACCAGGTGAATAACGAGCAGCGTGAGATCATTTACAAAGAACGCCGCCAGGTTCTGGACGGAGAGAATATGCGTGATACCATTTACAAGATGATTACGGATATCGTGGACAGTACTGTAGATATGTGCTTCTCCGATGACGTGGATTCTGAAGAATGGGATGTGGACGAATTCAATTCCGTACTTCTTCCAATCATTCCGATCCAGCCTGTGACCGCTGAAAAAGTCAAAGGTAAACGCAGGAATGAGATGAAACATGAGATCAAGGAAGAAGCAGTGAAGCTTTACGAAGCCAAAGAGTCCGAATTCCCGGAAGCAGAGCAGCTTCGTGAGCTGGAGCGTGTGGTACTGCTGAAATGCATTGACAGCAAGTGGATGGATCACATTGATGACATGGAGATTCTTCGTCAGGGTATCGGACTTGCTGCATATGGCCAGCGTGATCCGGTTATTGAATATAAGATGAGCGCTTATGAGATGTTCAATAACATGACAAATTCCATTCAGGAAGACACTGTGCGGATGCTTTATCATGTACACGTAGAACAGAAGATTGAGCGTGAACAGGTTGCCAAGGTAACTGGAACCAATAAGGATGATTCCTCTGTAAGAAAACCGGTTCAGAGAAAAGAAATCAAAGTATACCCGAACGATCCGTGTCCATGCGGAAGCGGCAAGAAATATAAACAGTGCTGCGGACGTAAGGCTGCGAATGTCTGAGATGGCCGCCAGGGTATAAAATAGCTGTGAAAGTCTGAGACAGCAGCGAGAGCAATAAAAATAGAATCCTGTTTTGCAGGATTCTGTGAATAAAGAATGAAAAGTGGAATGATTCTGTTTTTTCGGCGTATCCCCTTAAGCTTTGCTTGGGGATACGCCGAATTGTTTTTTATATGCGCGGACAAAGGTGGTATAATCCCGAAAACCGCTCTGCTGTGCGGCTTTCATAACAGGAGTTCCCTGCGTGATCAGGGAGCGTGCCATGAGAAGACGTTTACTGACGATGTAATTATGCATGGTATAGCCGGTTTCCTCTTTGAATTTCCGCATCATATGATATTTGCTGAGATAGTATTTCCGGGCAAGAGCATCAATGGACAGATCCTGATCAAGATTCCGGTTGATATAGCGGACCAGATTTTCCACCTGGGAATCGAAGGTATAGGATTTTCGGTCGATCGTATAATTTTCTTCCAGAAAAATCCGGTTCAGGTACACCATAAACTGGGAAAACAGAGCATGGTTTAACAGATCCGAGCAGAACGCTTCTTCGTGAAAAGAGTTCTCCAGTTCCAGAAGGATGTCTTTCAGCCGTTCCTGCATCTGTGAATGGAGACGAATAAGGTTAAAACTGCGGTCATGTGCACGCTGGAAGCAGGTGGTCAGGGCCTGATCATGAATATCTTCCCGGATCCACAGAATGAAGCGTTCATAAGGAACAGAGGTATCGATTTCCGGTTTGTGGATAGCGCCCCGGTTCACCAGAAGGATATCCCATGGCTTCAGGTGATAGGATTTTCCTTCAATATGATAGGTGACTTTTCCTGAGAGGAAAACGATCACCTTGTGAAAATCATGATAATGATAGTGATATTCACGTTCTGTACGGTCTTTGATATGAAAAAGCCGGTATTCTTCAAGAAGATACCCGGATTTTTCTGTTGGTTCTGATAAAGACAGGATAAGAGCCACCTCCCTTGATAATTCACACTGAAAGCAAATGAAAAAAAATTCCTGCTAAAACATTTCCGAAACTATTTTTGATACATGATTATTATATAGGTGAATCCATATCTTCGCAATGATATAAATAATACATCTGACCTGTCTGTTTTACGATGTATTGGTAACCATAAATCTAGAGCGTGTACCACAATACCAAAATAAAATTCATAAAACATATTGACAAAGTAGGAAATAAATGGTAATATTCCAACATACCTACTAAATAAATATGAATAAAGGGAAAGAGACAGGTAACTGGAGGATACTATGAATCGATTATTTGAAAAGTTGTTGAGAGAAAATTTCCGTAACGGACGAATGTGTTAGATGTTGATTAAAGGCGCGAAAATATCCCTCAGATTGGGGCGTGCAGATGGCGGAAGGAAATTTCAAATACGTTTTCGCAGCCGCAGAGTACGGAATACCCCATATAGAAGAAATAATTTCAGAATGAGAAAGACGAAATAAAAAAGATAAAATAGATAAAATAGAAAAGAAAGGATTCGTGACTTTCCGGTGAGGGATTCACTGGATTCCTCACCGGAATATCACAGGTATATAGATATGGCAAAGAAAAATTACAGATTTGAAACATTACAGCTTCATGTAGGACAGGAACAGCCGGACGTTGCGACAGATGCACGTGCCGTGCCGATTTATCAGACAACTTCTTATGTGTTTAAGGACTGCGCGCAGGCAGCAGCACGTTTTGGTCTTGCAGAGGGAGGAAATATTTACGGTCGTCTTACTAATTCGACGCAGGGCGTTTTTGAAGATCGTGTCGCAGCTCTGGAGGGCGGTGTGGCAGGTCTGGCAGTGGCATCCGGTGCCGCAGCGATTACTTATACAATTCAGGCACTGGCGAAGCAGGGTGACCATGTGGTTGCACAGAATACCATTTATGGAGGCAGCTACAATCTTCTGGATACCACACTTCGTGACTATGGAACCGATACTACATTTGTGGATGCTCATAATCTTGAGGAGATAAAATCCGCGATTCGTCCGAATACGAAATTTATTTATCTGGAAACTCTGGGAAATCCAAACTCTGATATTCCGGATATTGACGCAATTGCTGAAATCGCGCATGAGAATAAGATTCCGCTGGTTATTGATAATACCTTTGGAACTCCGTATCTCATTCGTCCGATCGAACATGGTGCAGATATCGTTGTTCACTCTGCAACAAAGTTTATCGGCGGACATGGAACTTCTCTGGGCGGTGTGATTGTGGACAGCGGTAAATTTGACTGGGAAGGTTCCGGTAAATTTCCGCATCTTACCGAGCCAAACCCGAGCTACCATGGCGTTTCCTTTACGAAAGCTGTGGGACCAGCTGCGTTTGTAACCTATATACGCGCAATTCTCCTTCGTGATACAGGTGCGACGATTTCTCCGTTTAACGCTTTTATCCTTCTCCAGGGGCTGGAAACGCTTTCCCTTCGTCTCGACCGTCATGTGGAGAATGCGCTTAAGGTTGTAGATTATCTGCAGAAACATCCACTGGTAGAAAAAGTAAATCATCCTTCTC
The DNA here is from genome assembly GCA_945864225.1 of uncultured Blautia sp. Taxonomy (GTDB): domain Bacteria; phylum Bacillota; class Clostridia; order Lachnospirales; family Lachnospiraceae; genus Blautia_A. The sequence goes on from CAMBAL010000003.1 coordinate 7,306, forward strand.
TCAAGGATCATCCGCAGCATGCATTATATGAAAAATATTTTCCAAATGGTGCAGCATCTATTTTTACCTTTGAGATTAAAGGCGGAGCAGAGGAAGCGCAGAAATTCATCGACAGTCTGGAACTGTTCTCGCTTCTTGCAAATGTTGCTGATGTGAAATCACTGGTTATTCACCCGGCTACCACGACTCATGCACAGCTGAGCACAGAAGCACAGCTTGCAGCAGGTATCAAACCGAATACCATTCGTCTTTCCATCGGTACGGAACATATTGATGATATTATTGAAGATCTGGATCAGGCATTCGCAAAGCTTCAATAAATTTGATATCCATATCAGACAGCGGCAGTACAGAAGACTGAAAAAATAACATATTGTTTTTATGGAATGAATCTTAGAGTGTGTTTGAAATTGCGATGCACATCTGTCGGAAAGCAATTTTCAAACACGTTCCACAACGCAGGTATACGAAAGGAAGAAATTCTGTATGCCTGCGTTGTTTTATTATATTACAGGAAAGTGCTTTGCATTTTTCTGTAATACAATAAAGTCCTCCGGGCAGGATCACACTTTGGCGGAGCGGGATTATATTATTAAAGCTAATCCACTGTAGCGGAGAATTCTGCAGAGCAGGATACGTTCACATAAGCGGAGTTGTGTGTTTATAGAAATTAGCTAAAGCATTTTTTGCAATATATATGGCATTTTATTCTATATACATGGAAAAAATAGAGGATATAATAATAACAGATGCTAGAGTGTGTTTGAAAATTCACTCTAGATAGTGTATTGCTGCATTTCAATTTTCTGTTCAGAACAGGAGAGAAAAATAGCCTGTGTCATCTGATCAGTTATGTATTTTCCGATGTATATTTTCCGATATATTAGAAAGAGAGGATTTGCCATGAATGATTGTATCACAATGATGAAATACCAGGGGCTTGGGAACGATTATCTGGTTCTTGATCCGAATAAAAACCGTATTCAGCTGCAGGGAAAGAAAATTGCTCTGATGTGTCAGAGAGGTTTTGGCCTGGGAGCTGACGGTGTGCTTTATGGTCCTGTGGAGATCAACGGAAAAATGGGTGTGCATATTTACAATGCAGATGGAAGCGAATCCGCAATCAGCGGCAATGGCGTGAGGATTTTTGCCAAATATCTGATGGATCATGAATATGTCAAAGAACAGAAATTCAGCATTGAGACTCTTTCCGGACCAATTGAAGTGGAATGCCTGAATGGCCGTGCAACAGAATTTCGTGTAAATATGGGGAAGGCATCTTTTCTCTCAAAAGACATTCCAGTGACAGGGGAGATACGAGAAGTAATTGATGAGTCGTTTCTCTTTCATGGCAAAGAATACAAAGCCACCTGCCTCACAGTGGGAAATCCGCACTGCATTATCTTTACAGACAAAGTGACACCGGAAATGGTAAGAGAACTTGGACCTTATGTAGAAAACGATGACCGTTTTCCGGAGCGTATGAATCTCCAGATCTGTCATCTGATCGACAGAGGAAATCTGGATATTGAAATCTGGGAACGCGGTTCCGGTTATACCAAAGCATCCGGAACAGGCAGCTGTGCGGCAGCAATCGCAGCTCACCGGCTTGGCCTTGTGGAAGACCGTATCAATGTGAATCAGCCGGGAGGTATGATCGAAATTGACATCCAGGAAGACGGAACCATATGTATGATCGGAACGGTTGGCTACATTGCAGATGTGAGTATTGCAGAGAGCTTTTTCTCCTGAAGACAATTGAGATGAATTATAATAATCTGCGTTGACAGGATAGTTGATTTTAAGGAACAGTTATATGTAAGAGCCGATAGCCTATATTAAAACCATAGAGCGTGTTTGAAAATTCATATCCGTCATATGCACGCCCCACTTTGTGGGGAATTTGCCTTGCATTCGGTCAACATAGCCCGTTATGTCTACCTCATTTGAGTCAAATTTCCCACAAATTGTGACGCACATCTGTCGGAAAGCAATTTTCAAATACGATCCAGGTTTTAGCGTCTTAATTTTGTATTACAGGAAAGTGTCCAGCATTTTCCTGTGAAAAATATTTTGAGAGTTGAATCCAACACAGTCATGACAAATGGACGGTTATTTCAGGCAATCAAGCAGGGAATGCCCAATAGTTCCTTCCGGCATTTTTACGCCGAAATTTTCAGCAATTGTATTTCCCACAACTGCAAAGGTCTCCTGATCTGCCAGCTTTCCGTTCTCTTTCATAGAAGGGGAATACATCAGCAGCGGTACGATTTCCTTTGTATGGTCGGTTCCCTTGAAGGTTGGATCGTTTCCATGGTCAGCAGTAATCATCAGAAGATCATCGTCCCGCATATTTTCCAGAAAAATCCCCAGATTCCTGTCAAATTTCTCCAGTTCTTTTGCATATCCTTCTGTATTTCGTCTGTGTCCCCAGAGGGCGTCAAAATCCACCAGATTTGTGAAGACCAGTCCGTGGAAATCTTTTTTCTGCATGTCAATGGTCTGTTCCATTCCATGAACGCTGCTCTTGGATTTATAGGCTTCTGTGATACCTTCGCCGTCAAAAATGTCCTTGATTTTTCCAATACTGATTACATCCAGACCGGCCTGTTTTAAAGCATCCAGAGCGGTTTTTCCATAGGGTTTCAGGGCATAATCGTGACGGTTGGAGGTGCGTTGGAATTCTCCGCGTTTCTTTCCCACATAGGGACGGGCAATGACGCGGCCGACTTTCCACTCGTCTTTCATGGTCAGTTCTCTGGCGATTTCACAGCAGCGATACAGTTCCTCCAGTCCAAAGGTTTCTTCATTTCCACAAATCTGGAGGACGGAATCGGCTGAGGTATAAACAATCATGTGACCTGTAGCAATTTCTTCCTCACCGAGCTCATCAAGAATTTCAGTTCCGCTGGCGCTCTTATTTCCGATAATTACCCGTCCGGTTCTTCTGGACAGTTCATCAAGAAGTTCTTTGGGAAATCCTGTTTCTGTGAAAGTGATAAATGGTTTTGTAATATGGAGCCCCATCAGTTCCCAATGACCGGTCATGGTATCCTTTCCAACACTGGATTCCAGAAGCCTTGCCTGGTATCCTCTGATTTCGCCATTATAATCGGCATGTTTCAGAGGATGAAGTCTGCCAAGACCGAGGCTTACAAGGTTTGGAATGTGAAATTCGGAAACATATTCGTCAATATGTCCACAGGTGTCGCAGCCTTCATCACCATATTCTGCTGCATTTGGCATCGCACCGATTCCGAAAGAATCAATGACGATCGTAAAGATTCTATGATATTTCTGCATGTTTTCTCTCCCTGATTCAATAACAGTTAACGAAGATTTCCCGGGCCAAAGCCAAGGGGAAGAAGTTCTTTGAGGGTAAATTCGGTATAGTGGGTTTCGTCTGTTGCCAGAATAATTTTGAATGTTTCCGGATCGCAGAATTCCATCATGACCTGCCTGCATACGCCGCAGGGAGGTGCATATTCTTCCAGAATGCCGTCTTTGCCGCCTACGATGCAGATCGCATCAAATTCATGTTCCCCTTCGCTGACAGCTTTGAAAAAAGCGGTTCGTTCTGCGCAGTTTGTCGGGGTATATGCGGCATTTTCGATATTGCAGCCGCGATAGATTTTTCCGCTTCCGGCAAGCAGTGCGGCACCGACGCGGAAATGGGAATAGGGGCTGTAGGAATACTGCATAGCACGGATTGCTTCACGGATCAATCGAGTGGGAGTGAGTTCATTTTCCATAGATCATTCTCCTTTTTTGAGTGTACACAGTATTATCTGTCTTTTCCGGCCTTATCCTGACGGATCAGGATTTTGACAGCTTCTATGGCTGTGCGAATTGCCATATCGGTATCGTGGACGATGGGATTGTCAAGACCCTGTTTGGCTCTTTCCTGATTGGCGAGGACAAGCAGAATGGAACCTACTTTTACACCAAGTGCGGCCCCTGTGATAAATAATGCAGCGGATTCCATTTCGGAAGCTTTGCATCCAAGTCTGCACCATGCTTCCCATTTGTTTAATAATTCATAACTGACCGGTTTGGTTTCCGGGGAATGCTGTCCGTAGAAAGAATCCTTACACTGGACAACACCTACATGATGGGGATAGCCCAACGTACCGGCAGCCTGTGCCAGGGCTGACATTACCTGGAAATCCGGTACAGCGGGGAACTCGATGGGAGCATATTCTCTCGAAGTCCCTTCCATTCGGATAGCACCGTTTGCGATGACCAGGTCGCCGCTTTTGACATGGATATCCATACCGCCGCTTGTGCCTACACGTATAAAGGTATCCGCTCCGCACTGTACAAGCTCCTCAAGGGCAATGGAAGCAGACGGGCCGCCAATACCGGTAGAAGTTACGCTCACTTTTTCCCCTTCCAGATATCCGGTATAAGTAACATATTCCCTGCTGTCTGCAACAAACCGGGGATTGTCAAAATATCCGGCGATTTTTTCGCATCTCTTTGGATCGCCTGGGAGAATTACATATTTTCCAACTTCTCCTTTTCCCACCTGGATGTGGTAAAGCTTGTCATTTTCTGAATAATTTATCATCGTTTTCTCCTTTCTCTGATGGGATTATGTAAAATATTCTGTACCATTAGCTGAAATAAAAATATCCGGCGTCATCGGATCAGTTATTTATATTCCGATGAACTGGTTATTTATTTATAGATGAACTGGTTATTTGCGGACTGTATTTTATAAAAATTATAAAATACAGCCGTTTTATCGTCAATGTTAATTCTCAGCACAGGCGTTTTCAAATACTATGATTGTTACTGTTCACTCCGTTCTCAGTAACACGCTTCGCGATGCACAGAAATAATGCACATTGCATAATTTCGTGCGTTGACTGTCTCGGGATTTCCATGCATAAATGCATGGAAACACCTCGCGGTATATTACCGGTAAACAGTAACCTATGATTTTACGTATTTTTTGTAATTTTTACACATCTTCATTTACACATTTTTTTATACATCTTCATTTGCCTTTTTTCCCCCGATATGCTATTGTATACATTGAGTTGTGATGCCCGGATTTTTGTTCTCACAGAAGAATCCGGTTTTCATAATCCTCATCGAAACAGAATGTGCGTGCAGCTTCTGTTTGGATCAAAAAAATAGAAAGAAGGTGAAGCTATGGTTGAATTAGATCAGTTCAAGACAATTCTTGCAGCCTATACCGAACCATTAGTGGAAGTGAGGGATTCACTTTGACCTCGCTAACAAAGAGCAGAGAGTCGAAGAATTAGAGCGCGAAATGGAAGCGCCGGATTTCTGGGATGACGCAGAAAAATCCCAGATGAAAATGAAAGAGTTAAAAAGCCTGAAAGACGATATGGAGACATACCAGAGTCTGGTTACGCAGATGGAAGATATGGAAACCATGATTGAGATGGGCTACGAAGAGAACGATCCGGAGCTGATTCCGGAAATCCAGGAAATGCTGGATCAGTTTGAAAAAGATTTTGATAATATCCGTGTGAAGACCCTTTTATCAGGAGAATACGATACGGAGAATGCGATCATCAAGCTGAATGCCGGAGCAGGAGGAACCGAAGCCTGTGACTGGTGCAGCATGCTTTATCGTATGTACACCCGCTGGGCAGACCGCAAGGGATTCAGTGTGGAAGTTCTTGATTATCTGGATGGAGATGAAGCCGGAATTAAATCCGTTACTTTCCAGGTAAACGGCGAAAATGCTTATGGTTATCTGAAGTCCGAAAAAGGGGTACACCGTCTTGTACGTATCTCTCCGTTTAATGCGGCAGGCAAGCGGCAGACCTCCTTTGTATCCTGCGATGTTATGCCGGATATTGAGAAGGATCTTGATGTGGAGATCAATGATGAGGATATCCGTATCGATACGTATCGAAGCAGCGGTGCCGGCGGACAGCATATCAACAAAACATCTTCTGCAATCCGTATCACACATTTTCCGACAGGAATCGTGGTACAGTGTCAGAATGAACGTTCCCAGCATATGAACAAAGACAAAGCCATGCAGATGCTGAAAGCCAAACTGTATCTTCTGAAACAGCAGGAGGCAGAGGCAAAATTATCCGGTATCCGTGGGGAAGTGACAGAGATTGGCTGGGGAAATCAGATCCGTTCTTATGTTATGCAGCCATACACCATGGTCAAAGATCATCGTACCAATGAAGAGACCGGTAATGTGGATGCAGTGATGGATGGAGGAATCGATCTCTTTATCAATGCATATCTGAAATGGATCGCATTATCCAGAAAACCTGCGTCTGCGGAATAATGTATAAAAATTCCCCGCGGGGTATTATGAGAGAATAGGAAGAAGAAGCTGCTGCTGAAGACAGATTGTTTTCGCAGCAGCATCTGTTTTGGTCTGAAATGATTTGAGGTTATTGTTTACTGGAAAAAAGTCTTGCAGAGTTTTTCCGGTTATGGTAAGATATCTTTCGTGGAAAAACAAATGTCTTTAAAAAACGGACATTTTTGAAGCAAAAAACTCAACAGACGGAAAATGGATAGGAAGATCAAAATGCAGAAACAGGCAGAAAAGAAAAAATATTTTGTAGTCAGGGAACGTGCGGTTCCGGAGGTGCTGTTAAAAGTAGTGGAAGCAAAGCGCCTTCTTGATTCCGGCAGAGTCCTCACTGTACAGGAGGCAGCTGAACAGACCGGAATCAGCCGCAGTTCTTTTTATAAATATAAGGATGATATATTTCCCTTCCATGAAGATGCGAAAGGGAAGACCATTACTTTCATCATTCAGATGGATGATGAGCCGGGGCTTTTGTCAAATGTACTTCAGACGATCGCACGTTTTCACGGCAATATCCTTACCATCCACCAGAGTATTCCCATCAATGGAGTGGCTACACTGACACTCAGTGTGGATATCCTTCCGGGAGAAGGGGATGCAGAAGCGATGGTTGAGACGATTGAGCAGAGTGAAGGAATCCATTATCTGAAGATTCTCGGCAGAGAGTAAAAAATAGAAAAACACGGAGGACAAAATGATCAATATAGCAGTCTTAGGATACGGCACTGTAGGAAGCGGTGTTGTGGAAGTAATCAATACCAATCATAAAAGCATCAATAAGCGCGCAGGCGACGAAATCAATATCAAGTATGTTCTGGATCTGAGAGATTTCCCGGGAGATCCGGTACAGGATATTCTTGTACATGACTATGAAGTGATCGCCAATGACCCGGAAGTAGATATTGTTGTCGAGGTTATGGGGGGCATTGAGCCGGCGTATACTTTTGTAAAAAGAGCACTTGAGTCAGGAAAGAGTGTCTGCACATCCAATAAGGCTCTCGTAGCCAAACATGGCCCGGAGCTGATGGAAATTGCTAGAGAACGGGATATCAACTTTTTATTTGAAGCAAGCTGCGGCGGCGGAATTCCGATCATCCGTGCGCTGAATTCTTCTCTTACTGCAGACGAAATCGATGAAATTACCGGTATCCTGAATGGAACAACCAATTACATGCTGTATAAGATGAGCACAGAAGGCTGTGAATTTGATACCGTATTAAAGGAAGCACAGGCAAAGGGATATGCGGAGGCAGATCCGACAGCCGATGTGGAAGGATATGATGCCTGCCGTAAAATTGCCATTCTTTCTTCGCTGGCATACGGACGTTTCCTGAACTATGAGAATATTTATACAGAAGGCATTACCAGGATTACACCTGAGGATATGGCTTACGCCAGAGAATTGGGCATGACGATCAAACTTCTGGCAACCAGCCGCAAGGTTGGGGAGGATTCTTTCTATGCTATGGTGGCACCGTTCCTTCTTAGTCAGAACAGTCCTCTTTTCAGCGTGAATGATGTGTTTAATGCCGTTTTTGTCCATGGAAATGTTCTGGGTGATGCCATGTTTTACGGAAGCGGTGCAGGCAAACTTCCGACTGCAAGTGCAGTGGTGGCAGATGTGGTGGATGAGGCGAAACACCTTCACAGAAATATTATGATGAATTGGAGCAGTTATCCGCTGAATCTGATGGATATGTCCGAGGTAGAGGGAAGATTTTTCGTCAGAGTCAAAGGTACCACTGTGGATTGCGTAAAAGAAGCTTTTCCGGAAGTAGAGATCGTCAATCTGAAAGAACTGCCGGATGAGTTTGCATTTATTACATCTACGATGCGACAGGGAGAATACGAAGAAAGGATCAGAGCCCTGGCAGATCATATTGTGACCATGATCCGTGTAAAAGACTGATCAGGAGATTCATACAGAGTACAAAATAGATACTGATTCGAGGAGAAAAAATTATGAAATACGTTGTTGTTTTGGGAGATGGAATGGCAGACTGGCCGCTGGAGGAACTTCAGGGCGGCACTCCGCTTTCCTGTGCAAAAACACCGGTGATGGATGCCCTTGCTGCTGTATCGGAAATCGGTACCGTTCCTACGATTCCGGAAGGTATGGCGCCTGGAAGTGATACGGCAAATCTTTCTGTTATGGGATATAATCCAAAAAAATATTATACAGGACGTTCTCCGCTGGAAGCGCTGAGCATTGGTGTGGACATGAAGGACAGCGATGTGGTGTATCGCTGCAACATTGTCACATTGACTGAAGAGGACGCGCCTTACGAGGAGCAGAAGATTCTGGATCACAGTTCTGATGAGATCAGTACGGAAGATGCGGATATTCTGCTGAAAGCCGTTGCAAAGGAACTGGCAAATGATACCTACCGGTTCTATACAGGTACCAGTTACCGTCATTGTATGATCTGGGACAGAGGAGAAGTTCTGGATCTGACTCCGCCGCACGATGTTTTGACACGCAGAATCGGAGAATATCTGCCTTCCGATCCGGTGTTGCGTCTGATGCAGGAGCGCAGCTACGAAATTCTGAAGAACCATCCGATCAATCTGGAGCGTAAGGCAAAGGGTCTGAATCCTGCCAACAGTTTCTGGTTCTGGGGTGCCGGGACAAAACCGATTCTTACCTCTTTTGAAGAAATCTATCATAAAAAGGGTGTGATGATTTCCGCAGTAGATCTTTTGAAAGGAATCGCAGTGGGCGCTGAGATGGACCGTATTATTGTAGAGGGAGCCAACGGCGGACTGCATACCAATTACGAAGGCAAGGCCAGGGCTGCTGTGAAGGCCCTCACAGAAGACGGCTATGATTTTGCCTATATTCATGTGGAAGCACCGGATGAAATGGGACACCAGGGCAGTATTGAGAAGAAAATCCAGTCGATTGAATATCTGGACGGACGTCTGATTCGACTTGTAAAAGAAGGTCTGGATGCTTCCGGGGAAGATTACCGGATGCTGATCCTTCCTGATCATCCGACCCCGATTCAGGTGCGTACTCATGTGGCAGAACCGGTTCCTTATCTTTTGTATGACAGTACCAATCTGCAGGAGCATACCTGGCATTATAACGAGCAGGAAGCAGCGCAGAGCGGCATAAAGGTTGCTCACGGCTGGGATATGATGACTTATTTATTTTCCAAATAAAGATTGAGCATTACACCGGGAGGAAACTATGTTAATTGTAAAGAAATTCGGCGGTACATCCGTGGCAAATAAAGAGAGAATCTTTAATGTTGCCAGAAGATGTATCGAAGATTATCAGAAAGGCAATGATGTGGTGGTGGTTTTGTCTGCTATGGGGAAATATACAGACGAACTGATCACTATGGCACAGGATATCAATGAAAAACCGCCCAAGAGAGAAATGGATATGCTTTTTACCATTGGAGAGCAGATGTCGGTAGCGCTGATGGCTATGGCAATGAATAAACTGAAAGTGCCGGCCGTTTCTCTGAATGCGTTTCAGGTTGCCATGCATACGACCAGTGCGCACGGAAATGCCCGCTTAAAACGCATTGATACAGAAAGGATCCGCCGCGAACTGGAGGACCGTAAGATTGTTATTGTGACAGGTTTTCAGGGAATCAATAAATACGACGATTATACGACTCTTGGAAGAGGCGGTTCTGATACGACAGCAGTTGCGCTTGCTGCAGCACTTCATGCGGATGCCTGTGAGATTTATACAGATGTGGATGGCGTGTATACCGCAGACCCGAGGAAGGTTCCGACAGCCCGCAAACTGAAGGAAATCACTTATGATGAAATGCTGGATCTTGCCACTCTCGGTGCAGGAGTGCTTCATAACCGTTCTGTGGAAATGGCGAAAAAATACGGCGTACCTCTTGTGGTGCGCTCCAGTCTGAATAACAGTGAAGGAACTGTCGTAAAGGAGGAAGTAACAGTGGAGAGAATGTTGATCAGCGGTGTTGCGCTGGATACAGAGGCAGTGAGAATTGCAGTCATTGGTCTGCAGGATGTACCTGGTACTGCATTTAAGGTATTTGATACACTTGCCAAAAAGAATATTAATGTAGATGTGATACTGCAGTCTATCGGACGTGCGGGAACCAAGGATATCTCCTTTACCGTGGACGGCAATGATATGGATGATGCCATGGCGGTGCTGGAGGCAAATCAGGCACGTCTCGGCTACAAAGAACTGCATGCGGAAAGAAATATTGCCAAACTGTCCATCGTAGGTGCAGGTATGATGAGCAATCCTGGTGTTGCTGCAAAAATGTTTGAGAGCCTGTATAACGAAGGGGTAAATATCAATATGATTTCCACTTCCGAGATTCGTGTAACCGTACTGATCAATGAAAAAGACGGTATCCGTGCAATGAATGCGGTACATGATGCCTTTGATCTGGCAGATTAATGCCGGATGAGAGCGTGCAGATGGCGGGAATGAGTTTTCAGACGCGCTCTGGAGAACAGGAGAAATTCATGAAAAGTATACGCGAATTAAAAAGCCTGGCAAGGCAGGCGATGGCCGGAAATACGGGCTGGCTGATACTGGCGCTGGTGGCGTATTCGATACTGGGGTTTGGCGGAAGTATGATCACGGATGTGTTTTTTCCGGGAAGTGACCTTCCGGCTCTGATTCTGAGTCAGGCATTTTATTTTCTTCTGACACTTGTGTTTGGAATTTTTTATGCAGGTGTCAGACTCTTGTATCTGAATGCGGCACGGGGAAGAGAATTTTCTCTGGAGAATCTGGTCTATTTTTTCAAAAATAATCCGGATCACGTGATCGTATGTACGTTTGCCGTGGCCCTGGTCAGTCTGCTGGTGTCCATTCCGATTAATATTTATACGTATCATCTGGAAGTGGGAAATACGATAGAAGAACAGATGGCATGGGCAGTACAGACACTGATGCTGACAGCCGCATCTTCTCTGCTTGCGGAGCTGCTTACGATTCCGTTTGAGATGATTTATTTTCTGCTGGCGGATGATCCGGAAATGACCGGAACGCAGGCAATTAAGGGAAGTGTGAAGATGCTTAAGGGAAAACTGGGGAAACTGCTTCTTCTGAAGATCAGTTTTATTCCCCTGATGTTTCTTTCTGCTTTTACTTTGTATCTGGCACTTCTGTGGGTTCTGCCATATATGGAAATGACGACTGTGATGTTCTACAGAGATTTGAGAGGAGAGCTGGAGGACAGGATTTAGGGACCGCATGCCGGGCATGAGATCAAAACCCCGCTTGCCATTAATCAGGAAAATACGGAAGCACAGGAGGATAGAAATAATTATTATCTTTACGAAAAGGACGGACAGCTTTCTATGTCCTATGCTGGCGTGGATTTGTTTGAAAAAGGGGCGGAAACGCTCAGAGAGTTTTGCCTGCTTCGTGCAGAAAGTATCAGAGGTCAGCTTGACGGAACGATTCCGTCCGCTTCGGAGGAACAGGAAAAAGAGGAAACCTGCCGGAAAATATATCATAGGACATGAAAAATCCAGAGTCTTGACAAATGAAGTGAGGGCTGATAAGGTAACAGGGTAGATTTCAAAATCACCGAGGAGAAGACAGAATTATGGATATTATTCAGGTAATTACACAGGAACTGAATGTGAAAAAAGAACAGGTGGAAGCTGCGGTCAAGCTGATTGACGAGGGCAACACCATCCCGTTTATTTCCCGATACAGAAAAGAAGCAACCGGTTCTCTGAACGACGAACAGCTTCGTAATCTTTATGAACGACTGACTTATCTGCGCAATCTGGAAGAAAAAAAGGCGCAGGTAATCGGCAGCATCGAAGATCAGGGCAAGCTGACACCGGAGCTGAAACAGCAGATTCTGGATGCACAGACACTGGTTGTGGTAGAAGATTTATACCGTCCTTACCGTCCGAAACGCCGTACACGTGCGATCATAGCAAAAGAGAAGGGGCTGGAACCTCTGGCAAATATCATTATGCTTCAGATGACGAAGAAACCGCTGGAGCAGGAAGCAGAAGCCTTTCTGTCAGAAGAAAAAGAAGTGAACACTGCAGAAGAAGCCCTTGCCGGTGCGAAAGATATCATTGCCGAGCATATTTCCGATGAAGCGGATTATCGTATCCACATCCGGAAACTTACAGCAGATAAGGGACTTGTGAGTTCCACTGCCAGGAAGCCGGAAGAAGCTTCTGTATATGAGATGTATTATGAGTTTGAAGAGCCGGTGAAGAAGCTGGCAGGTTATCGTATTCTTGCCCTGAACCGCGGGGAAAAGGAGAAATTCCTTACCGTAAAGATCAATGCACCGGAGGAGGATATCCTGCGTTATCTGGAGCACCAGGTCATCACCAAGGATAACCCGATCACCACCCCTGTTTTGAAAGAAGTAGTGGAAGACAGTTACAAACGTCTGATCGGACCGGCTATTGAGCGTGAGATCCGCAGTGACCTGACGGAAAAAGCAGAAGACGGGGCCATTCATGTATTTGGCAAAAATCTGGAGCAGCTCCTGATGCAGCCTCCAATTGTCGGACAGGTCGTTCTTGGATGGGATCCGGCTTTCCGTACCGGCTGCAAACTTGCAGTAGTCGATGCAACAGGGAAAGTGCTGGATACTACAGTGATTTATCCAACTGCGCCTACAACAGATGCCAAGATCAAAGCTGCAAAAGAAACCCTGAAAAAACTGATTAAAAAGTACGGAATCACGCTGATTTCTGTTGGAAACGGAACGGCATCCAGAGAATCGGAGCAGATTATCGTGGAACTTCTGAAAGAAATTCCGGAAAAGGTTCAGTATGTGATCACCAATGAGGCAGGTGCCTCTGTTTATTCCGCAAGCAAACTGGCTACAGAGGAATTCCCGAATTTTGATGTGGGACAGAGAAGCGCGGCTTCGATTGCAAGACGTCTGCAGGATCCGCTGGCGGAACTTGTAAAAATTGAGCCAAAAGCCATCGGTGTCGGTCAGTATCAGCATGATATGAACCAGAAAAAGCTGGGAGAGGCACTGAGCGGTGTTGTAGAAGATTGTGTGAATAAAGTTGGTGTGGATCTGAATACAGCGTCTGCTTCTCTTCTGGAATACATTTCCGGTATCTCCAAAGTGATCGCCAAAAATATCGTAACCTACCGTGAAGAAAACGGCCGTTTCACGAGCCGCCGTGAACTTCTCAAAGTAGCGAAACTGGGACCGAAGGCATTTGAGCAGTGTGCCGGCTTTACCCGGATTACCGGAGGCAAAAATCCGCTGGATGCCACCAGTGTTCATCCGGAAAGTTATGAAGCTGCTACAAAGCTTCTGGAAAAACTGGGCTGCAAGCCGGAGGATATTATCGGAGGAAGACTTTCCGGTATTTCCAGACAGGTGAAGGACTATAAAAAAATGGCTCAGGAGCTTGAAATCGGAGAAATCACACTTCGCGATATTGTAAAAGAACTGGAAAAACCGGCGCGAGATCCCCGTGATGAGATGCCTAGACCAATCCTCCGTACGGATGTACTGGATATGAAAGATCTGAAAGAGGGAATGGTTCTCAAAGGAACCGTGCGAAATGTCATTGACTTTGGTGCATTTGTGGATATCGGTGTTCATCAGGACGGACTTGTCCACATTTCTGAGATGAGTGAGAAATTCATCAAACATCCGCTGGAAGCAGTCAGTGTAGGTGACGTGGTGGATGTCCGCGTCCTTGGCGTAGATCTTAAGAAAAAACGAATCAGCCTTTCTATGAAAGGTATTGCAAAATAAAAAAGCCCCTGTATTCTATTTCTTGAATACAGGGACTTTTTTAACCTAACAATGCAGAGTCATTGGAAAACTCTTTGCCGCTGGCTTTTTCAAACTGATCCAGAAGATTGCGGACAGTCAGTTTCTTTTTCTCTTCGCCCTCGATATCGAGGATGATTTTTCCATCCATCATCATGATCAGGCGGTTGCCGTGAGAAATGGCATCCTGCATATTATGGGTGATCATCAGAGTAGTCAGATGGTCACGGTTGACAATCATATCTGTAATTTCCAGAACCTTTGCAGCAGTCTTGGGATCAAGAGCAGCAGTATGTTCATCCAGAAGAAGAAGCTTCGGTTTTTTCAGCGTAGCCATCAGAAGCGTCAGAGCCTGTCGCTGTCCACCGGAAAGCAGACCGACTTTGGAAGTCAGACGGTCTTCCAGACCGAGGCCGAGCGTTTTCAGAAGCTCTTTGTATTCCTCACGTTCCTTTTTGGTGATTCCGGGACCGAGTAAACGGGTTTTTCCGCGGCGCTTGGCAAGTGCCAGATTTTCTTCGATGCCCATGGTTGCGGCAGTTCCGGTCATCGGATCCTGGAAAACGCGTCCAAGATAAATGGCACGTTTGTGTTCCGGAAGTTTGGTGACGTCCGTTCCATCGATCAGGATCTGTCCTTCGTCAACCAGCCAGGTACCTGCGACTGCATTCAGCATGGTGGATTTACCGGCACCGTTGCCGCCGATGACGGTAACGAAATCACCCTCTTTGAGCTTCAGGGAAAGTCCGTTTAGCGCTACTTTTTCGTTGATCGTTCCGGGGTTAAAGGTTTTGTAGATATTTTTAAGCTCAAGCATTTGGATTACCTCCCCGTTTTACAGGTTTTGTGAAATATTTGCTTTTCCAGTACGGGAAAGCAAGGAAAAGTGCAACAACAAGTGCGGACAGCATCTTCAGAAGGTCTGTGTCGATTCCCATCCAGATAACGGTCTGAAGAACCAGATAATACAGAATAGAACCGAGTGCCACGCTGAGAAGACGCAATGCAAAGTTGTGGAAAATGCGTCCGAAAACAGCTTCACCGATGATGACAGCAGCCAGTCCGATAACGATCGCGCCGCGTCCCATATTTACATCTGCAAAACCCTGATACTGTGCCAGCAGTGCACTGGAAAAAGCGACAAGACCGTTGGAAATCATCAGGCCGAGTACTTTGTTTACGTTGGTGTTGATACCCTGTGCGCGGGACATATTCGGGTTGCATCCGGTGGCACGGAGAGAGCATCCGAGCTCTGTTCCGAAAAACCAGTACAGAATTGCGATCATGACAAAGATGATCAGTGCCACAATGAGAATCGTATTCTGAAGGAATGGAACATTCTTGATATAACGCAGGGAAACAAGGAGATCATATTTGTCAACATTGATTGCCTGGTTTGCTTTTCCCATGATTTTTAAGTTTACAGAGTACAGCGAGAGCTGTGTCAGAATACCGGCGAGAATTGCCGGGATACCCATAAAGGTATGAAAAATTCCTGTAGCCAGACCTGCCAGCATACCGGCGCCGGTAGCAGCCAGCATGGAAACCCAGACATTATGTCCGCTGACCATCATCATAATGCAGACAGCACCTCCGGTACACATTGTACCGTCGACAGTCAGGTCGGCAATATCCAGGATTCTGTAGGTAAGGTATACGCCAATAGCCATAATTCCCCAGATCAGGCCCTGCGCAACGGAACCCGGAAGAGCGTTGATTAAGCTGGTGATATTCATTTTGAATCCTCCTGGTAAAACGCAAACAGCGGGAAAGAGATATCCTTCTCGCTGTCAGTGTTTATGTAGTGTGTTTGATTAATCTGGTTTGAATAAAATACTTGATTGTTTTTACTGATTATTCTGCAGCTTCTTCGGTTTCTTCAGCAGCTTCCTCTTCAGCATTTTCTTCGGTTGCAGCTTCTTCAGTTGAAGTTTCTTCGGTTTCTTCCTCTGCAGCTTCTTCTTCAGCACCGATTGCTACATAATCTTCCGGTACTTCTATGCCGAGAGTTGCGCAAATGTCTGCATTGTATTTCTTGGTGAATTCCGGAGCGTATTCGATTGGCATTGTGGAAATGTCTTCACCATCGCCAAGGATGCGTGCAGCCATTTTTCCGGTAGCAACACCAAGGTCATAGTAGCTGATGGAAAGAGTAGCAACGCCACAGCCTGAGCAGATACCTTCTTCACCTGCGATTACCGGAACTTCAGCCGGAAGGCAGATGTTGTTGATGATCTCTGTATTGGATGCAACGGTGTTGTCTGTCGGTAGATAAATAACATCGCTTTCTGTAGCAGCGGTAGTTGTTACAGAAGAAAGATCGTTGGAGTCAGAGAAAGCATACTGTGTGCAGGTGTAGCCCAGTTCTTCCAGAGCTGCCTGAACAGTGTCTACCTGATACTGGGAGTTGGCTTCAGCGGAGCAGTACAGAAGACCTACGTTCTTTGCATCCGGGAAAAGTTCATTGAGCATTGCAGCCTGCTGATCAAGCGGTGCAAGGTCAGAAGTACCGGAAATGTTTCCGCCTACTGTTCCGTCAAAATCGTCAATACCAAGTGCAACACCGTATTCGGTAACAGATGTGCCAAGGATCGGGATCTCACTGGTACCTGCAGCAGCAGCCTGAAGTGCAGGTGTTGCGTTTGCAAGAATCAGATCTACATCTTTGGAAACGAAGTCGTTGATGATGGTAGAACAGGTATTAGAATCACCCTGTGCATTCTGTACTTCCAGAATTTCTACCTGATCACCCATTTCTTCTGTAAGGGCATCAACAAATCCCTGTGTAGCAGCGTCAAGAGCTTCATGCTGAACAAGCTGGCAGATACCAACGGTATAAGTTTCTGCTTCTTCAGCGCTTACCGGTACAACACACATTCCAACTGCCATGGAAGCGGAAAGAACTGTTGCTAAAATCTGTTTTTTCATAAGATTCTCCTCCTGATGAGATGTTTTCTATTTGCGTTACTATTTTGAACGCTTAACCTTATAAAAATATAACGCTTTAAAGTCGAAAAGTCAAGGAAATACGGCAAAGTTTTGACTTTTTGTGTGAATTGAATTTGACTTTTTGTTTATAGAAGTCAAAGGTTCGATTTATAGAAGTCAAAGATTTAAAAGAATTTGTATAATATTAACAATAAAATTAATGAGGTGTCAAAAGTATTTGTTGGAAAGGATGATGAGCAATGGATATAATAAAAAAGAAATGTTTTTCAGATAAGATATAGAAAAAGTCCCGTTTTCACGAGACAGTCTGGGAAATATTTCTTTTGAATCGAGTCGGCACCCGTCCGCACTCGATGAACTTCCTTATAGAGAAAGTTTTTTTATCCGGATTCCAAACCGACTCTTTCGAGTGGAATGTTTTCTTTCAAAATGCACATTTTCTCGCAGTTATGGATAAAATACAGGTTTTTTTGGCATGGCAAACAAGCCCTTACCGTAAACAGCATTACCTAAGGGACTTCTTAATATTGTTGAAAGAGCAAAGGAAAAAGAGGATTTTCGAAACAATCTTTCAGCAAAACAGATAACGTATCGGGGACTTGGTTCTCTTGCACCATCAAGGGAGACAATGGCGTTTAAACCGGGAGACGAAGAAGACTTCCGATGGATGGGTGGCAGAACCATTGGAGCAAATTAACAATATGGTATTGCTAAAAGTTATAAAAAGTTATAAAATGGAATAAAAGTTATAAAAACTTATAAAACATAGGAAAAGTTATAAAAAATTATAAAGAAAGGAATTATTATGAACAATCCGTTTACTTTGTCTTTTGGGAAGAGGCCGGTACAATATATTTCACGTATTTCGCAAACGAATCAAATAATTGATAGTTTCCGGGCAGAAGTCCCTTCTAATCAGATATTTATGATTACAGGGGTAAGAGGTTCCGGAAAGACTGTTATGATGACGAATATAGCAAGAGAAATGCGTCAAAGCAAAGAGTGGATCGTTCTTGAACTGAATCCTACAAGAGATCTTCTGCAGAGTCTTGCGGCCAGGATATATAGTTTACCTGAGATGCATGATAGATTTATAAAGGCAAAGCTGGATTTTTCAGCATTTGGGCTGGGCGTGTCCATTGAAAATTCAGCTCCGGTCAGCGATATAGAGAATGTAATTGAGTGTATGTTAGAGCAAATCAAAGAATCCGGAAAACGTCTTTTGATAACAATTGACGAGGTAGTAAAATCCGAGCAGATAAAAATATTTGCAAGTTCATTTCAGATCTTTTTGCGTCAGGATTATCCAATTTATTTGTTGATGACCGGGTTATATGAAAATCTTTATGAACTTCAAAATGATAAATCCTTAACTTTTCTATATCGTGCACCAAAGGTGTTGTTGGAGCCTCTTAATTATACAGCTGTGCGGAATCATTATAGGGATATATTCAGGATAGATATGGAGACTGCCAGTATCATGACATCTCTTACAAAAGGATATCCATTTGCTTTTCAGGTGCTGGGATATCTTTATTGGGAAAATCGTGGTGTCAAGTCTATTGAAGAGATACTGCCGGAATATGACCAGTATCTGGAAGAATATGTGTATAGCAAAATATGGACAGAATTATCAGAAGTGGATAAAAAGCTTCTGGCTGAACTTGCTGTGTGCGAAGATAACAGGGTTAAAACATTAAGAGATCATTTGGATATGAAGTCGGAACAATTTTCTGTTTATCGTGAGAGACTGAAAAGAAAAGGTGTGATCGACACAAAAGAATATGGAAAAATTTCCATGGCTTTGCCGCGTTTTGATGAATTTGTGAAAACACGGCTGTTCCTATAGTGTAAAAGGGTAACTCTCCGATCTGAGTTACCCTTTTGAGATTCATTCGGATTACGGACAGATCTCATGGATCCAGTCTACGAAGCTTCCGGTGACAGCAGGAATATTCCGGAATATCGGGAAACACTCACGAAAGCAGTTCTTCAGATTTGTGCAGATACGGAATATGTGGTGTATCTCAATGGAAATTATGTGGGGACGGGGCAGTACCGGACATTTCGTGGTGTAAAAGTTTACGATGAATATGATGTATTCGGATCGATCAGAACCGGAGAAAATGAAATAAGAGTGACCGCCTATTGTAAAGGGGAGGATTCCCAGACTTACCAGAAAGATACACCTGTCCTGGTTTTTGCGATTCAATGGGCAGATCAGCTGGTTTTGTCCGGGGAAGAAACGCTGGTGCGGGAACACCCCTGTTATTTGTATGCAACAAAATTTGATTTTTCTGATATAAGCTCATGTTTGGAAGTTAATAAGAGAATGTAGTGCAGAACGTGTCTGGAAGATTAAAATAGATTTTCAGGGGTATGAGAAAATATAAAATACAATATGAAACAGAAAATATGTATAATTATTGTAACAAAATTGTAATGATTTCACCCGCGATTTGCGTTTCCGGAATCTTATGTTTGAATAAACAGGTTGGAAACATATTGCCGAAGCAATCTAGCGAAGCAATCTATCGCAGTAATCTACCGCAGGCGGAATCCTTCAAATCAGGATTCTTTCTAAAATATTTGTGGAATTATGTTGGAAAACATTGTATGATTACTTATAGAATCATGTCGAAAAGTATGGAATGTGATCGGGATAAGTTTTTATCTGAAATCGTCCGGTGACGAATGGAAACCGAAAAAGCGGGAGAACGGGGTGCTTTTACGCACTGGAAAGGAGGAATTTATGATGAGAAAAAAATGGATGAATAAAATGATGGCGGCAGGTCTTGCGGCGTGCATGCTGACAATGGGAAATCCTGTGGGAATGAGAGGTGTCGTGGAGGTACAGGCGGCGATTACAGACGGAAATGTTCTGGTGGATGGGCTTGACAGATCACCGGACTATTATATTGTGCCGAATTCAGACAGTGCTGAGATTTCTTCAGATACGCTTTCCAACCTGTCTGACAGCGAGAGACAGATGGCAATCAATGAAATCTATGCCCGTCATGGCAGAAAATTTGTGATATCCCAGGTCCAGGATTATTTCAATGAAAAATCCTGGTATTCCGGAATCGTAGAAGCTGATTCCTTTGATGTAAATGTTTTTAACAGCATTGAAGAAAAAAATATTGAGAAACTGCAGGGCAAACTGAGCTATCTTCTTCCGGGAAGTGATCTGCGTTACGTGACGGATGCGGAGGTTTCAGCTCTGACAAAAGAACAGCAGCAGCTTGCGATCAATGAGATTTATGCCCGCCGCGGCCGTAAATTTGACATGAAAGAATATCAGGATTATTTCAATCAGCAGTCCTGGTATTACGGTACGATTGCTCCGTCTGATTTTGATGAAAGTGTTTTCAATGAGTATGAAAATGCCAATATCAGTAAGCTGTCCGATGCCATGAATTCCGGAAATTATGCCGGATCGGGAAGTTCTTCGGAATCCGGTGTGTATTCGGATTTTGCCGGAGAGTATCATCTTTATACAGACAGTAAGGAAGTTGTGATGCAGATCAGTCTGTATACAGATTTTTCTATTGAAGATGCCGGCGAAGGTACCGAGTGTGGTACGGTAACGATGATCGTTTATTATGTAAATGGCAGTATCGGCAAAATGTCAGGTAATATTGTGAAATCCAGTGGAAATAATTATGTTCTTTCCGGCAAGGGAATGAATGGTATTACTGTAGCAGCAGGCCAGAACAGTGTGACTGTGGGTAATTCCAAGAGTATCAACGGAACTTACGAAAAGACAGGGAGTTACAGCAGCTGAAAGTGCAAAAAGACAGAGAATTACAGCAGCTGAAAGTGCAAGAGAATTACAGTAGCTGATAGTGCAAAAGACAAAAAATATAGGAAAGAAAAGAATTCCAGCTGATGGTGGAAAATCATGAAAATTACCAATGATTTCATCTGATTCAGCTGGTATTTTTTGGGGAAAGAAAAATGGAACATATAAGAGAAGTATATCACGCAGTCAGACATTATGCCTCAGTTTTTTTACAGTGGGTGATGATTGGACTTGGAGTAGGAACTGTTGTGGGATTGTGCGGAACAGGATTTGCTTACGGAATGAAGATGGTAACGGGGCTTCGGGCGCAGTACCCATGGTTATTATTCGGACTTCCGTTTGCAGGGCTTCTGATTGTTGCAATTTATCATTTTGCAGGACTTCGGAGGCATCGGGGAACCAACAGGGTGCTTTTGTCGATCCGGACAAAAAGTAAAGTTCCTTTTCGTATGGCACCTGCTATTTTTGTGGGAACACTTCTGACACATCTGTGCGGAGGAAGTGCCGGACGTGAAGGTGCAGCGCTCCAGATGGGCGGGAGTATCGCACAGCAGCTTGGCCGCTGGGCAAAAGCGGAAGAGAGAACCATGCATGTTTATACAATGTGCGGAATGAGCGCATGTTTTGCAGCATTGTTCGGAACGCCAGTTGCTGCAGCGGTGTTTTCTCTGGAAGTAGTCAGTGTGGGAATTATGCATTATTCAGCGCTGGTTCCCTGTTCTGTTGCGGCGCTTACCGCAGATACCATTGCCAGATATTTTAAAGTCGGACATATGGGATTTACGGTATCTGGCATGCCGGAAAGCTTTGATTTACTGACAGGAGGACGTGTCTGTGTGCTGGCACTTGGGTGTGCTGTGGTGAGTATTATTTTCTGTGTGATCTTGCATAAAACAGGACATTGGTATGAACATTGTTTTAAGAATCATTATGTCAGAGCATTTGTAGGAGGACTTCTGATCATAGGATTGACACTGATTCTTCAAACAGGTGATTATCTGAGTGTAGGAGAGCGTGTGATTGAGGAGGCGGTTGCGGGAAATGCACGGCCGGAGGCATTTCTGCTGAAAATGATTTTTACGGCGTTGACATTGGAAGCCGGGTATAAAGGGGGCGAAATTGTTCCGACATTATTTATTGGTTCTACATTCGGCTGCGTGGCGGGTGGTCTTCTGGGTCTTTCACCGTCTTTTGGCGCGATGCTTGGGATGGTTGCGCTGTTCTGCGGTGTAACGAATTGTCCGATTACAGCGATCTGTCTTGGCATGGAGCTTTTTGGAGGAAAGGGGATGGAGTGGATGCTGCTGGCTTCGGCGGTCAGTTATATGCTTTCCGGGTATTATGGATTGTACAGCAAGCAGAAGATTCTTTATTCCAAAGAGGCACCGGAATTTATTGACGCGACTTGCAGATGAGAAAGAAGAGGTATGGTGAATGAAAAGGGGTTCTTGGGAATCACAGAGAGTTTCATGAGTGATCGTGGGCTTTCACTCAGTAATAAATACTTTGAGTTGGGGATAAAGCTGTAGCAATTTGGTTTATTTTTATAACTATAAATGAGTAAATCCCAAATATTGCACAAAATAAAGACACCCACTGAAGAATGATGTATAATTGAAGTACCACCAACAACATACTCACTCAAACAAGGGGGTGTCCGTTGCAAACAGTATACATCATTCTAACAAAATTTACAATTACTTGCCGCAAAATCATGAATATCTATTCTACGTTACAGAAAGATTACCATTAAAGATGAGTCTCTTCGGAATCATAGAAGAAATATAACGGAAATTCTACGGAAATAAATTGAATAAATTTCCGATAAATGTTATACTGTTTCCGAAAGAGGTGATAACATGACTGATACCAAATATATTTCAACAAAAGAAGCAGCCAGAATTATGGGGTTATCCACAAGGAGAGTTGTAGGATTATGCAATGATGGAAAAATGGAAGGCGCTGTGAGAGCAGGTCGAAGCTGGCAAGTTCCGGAGGAGACAGTATATGCTTATATTGGTACTGCAAAACCCAAAGTAGGAAATGATGCAATTCTTTCTTGTTCAGTTGGGAACACCTCCTACATTGACGTGGTACAGAACAGCTATTATGTAGATAAAACCCTCTTGATTCGTGATTTGATTGATGATCAGATTCCGGTTATTCTGTTTACCAGACCGAGAAGATTTGGAAAGACGCTCGCTTTGGATATGCTTAAGACCTTCTTTGAAAAAACGAAAGAAGATACATCCGTATATTTTAAAGATAAGCAGATCTGGACATGTGGTGAAAAATATCAGAAGATGCAAGGTGTATTTCCGGTTATTTCCCTTACTTTTAAAGATGCAAAGTTCTCTGATTGGGACAGTACCTATATTGCAATCAAAAATGTGATTCGTGATGAATTCATGAGACATGAAGAACTTTTTACAAGCGACTGTCTTAACCCGGTAGAACAGGATTATTTGACAAGAATACAGTCGGATGAGCTTAGTGAGGTGGAGTATACCAGGGCGCTTCTGAATCTGAGTCGCATACTGGAGAAACATTATCAGTCGAAGGTTGTAATTTTGGTCGATGAATATGACACTCCGATTCAGCAAGGCCATTCCAGAGATTTTTATGACGATGTGATAATATTTATGCGTAATTTTATGTCCGGAGGACTTAAGGATAATGCTTCTCTGGCATTTGGTGTTCTTACCGGTATTCTTCGTGTTTCCAAAGAGAATTTGTTCAGCGGATTGAATAATCCAATCGTGAATTCTGTATTGGATGAAAAGTACAGTGAGTATTTTGGATTTACTATAGATGAAGTAAATGCTATGGCATCATATTATGGACAGGAGGAAAAGCTTGATGAACTTCGTGAATGGTACGACGGATATCGTTTCGGAAGTACAGAAATCTATAATCCATGGTCAGTTGCGAATTATTTTTATAACAATTGTCAGGCGAGACCATACTGGACCAATACGAGTGATAATGAGGTCATCCGTGAAATTATGGTTTCTCTTACACCGGAGATTGCAGAGAATCTGTTTGCTTTGATGCAAGGAGAGGCGGTTCAGGCATCCTTGAATATGGATGTCATTTATCCCAGAATTACAGATGGAATAGATACCATCTTTAGCTTTCTTTTAATTGCCGGATATTTAAGACCGGTAAGTGATGCGGTGGAAACCGAATTTGGAACATTCATAGAACTTGAATTACCAAATAAAGAGATCCGTAGAGTCTATAATACAGAGATTTTATCCTGGCTCAGAGGAACCGTAGATGGTAATATTATGGCAGGACTGGAAAAAGCTCTCTACCTGAATGATGGAAAGAAGCTTCAGGAATCTCTTAGAAAATATATGATTACCTGTATCAGTTGTTTTGATGGAGCATCAGAAAGTTTTTACCATGGTATGATGCTGGGTCTGGCAGCCGGAATGTCTTCAAGATATTATATCCGGTCAAACAGAGAATCTGGTGAAGGGCGATTTGATCTTACGCTGGAGCCTAAAATGCATTCCATGCCGGGCATTATTATGGAATTTAAAGCGACAAAGGATCAAACAGATCTATCGGCATCTGCCGAAGAAGCATTGAATCAGATTGATGATAAGCACTATGATACAGACATGAAAGATCGTGGGATTAAGGAAATCGTAAAATACGGTATTGCCTTTGCAGGTAAAAACGTGGAGGTGAAGAAGAGGTGCGAATAGCTTTGGCCCAAATGAAAAATGAAGGCAAAAGGATATGGAGAAATAAGAAGTTCCATTTCAGTGGAAGTTTTGCGCAGTAAACCAGAAAAGAAATACTTGCCAGAAATGCCGGAAACGAGTTATAATTCAAATATATTTGCGAAGAAGCAGCTCCTGCCTGAAAGAATGGCTGAACTGCTTTTTTCGTGTAAATTGCAAACGAGAAAGTGAAAGAGAGGAACGGTTATGGAGAAAAAACAAAATAATGCAGTAACTCCGTATGATCTTGATGGGCGTCCGCCTCTGAAGGTGGCAATTCCCCTTGGACTGCAGCACGTGCTGGCTATGTTTGTGGGAAATCTGACACCGCTTCTGATTATTACAGGAGCATGTGGAATTGAATCGGGAAGTGAACTTCAGGTTGCATTGCTTCAGAATGCCATGCTGATTGCGGGAATTGTTACGCTGGTTCAGATTTTTACCATCGGGCCGGTGGGAGGTAAACTTCCTATCGTTATGGGAACAAGTTCCGGTTTTATCGGAGTATGCAAGAGTGTTGCAGCAGTGATGGGAAGCGGTGTGGCAGGATACGGTGCGATTCTGGCGGCTTCCTTTATCGGAGGTTTGTTTGAGACGGTGCTGGGTGGCTTTCTGAAGCCATTGCGCAAATTTTTCCCGGCAGTTGTTACAGGTACTGTGGTATTGTCCATTGGTCTGTCATTGATTTCCGTAGGTATCGGTTCCTTCGGAGGAGGAAGTTCTGCTGCAGACTATGGTTCTCTGGAGAATCTGTTTGTAGGTTTTGTCGTATTGGTCGTGATTGTGGCTTTGAAGCATGGAACCAAAGGATTTACCAGTTTTTCATCCATTTTGATCGGTATTATTGTGGGATATATTCTGGTTGGAATCATGGGCATGATTCTTCCTGAAACTTTTACCTATGTCAATGATGCCGGTGAGACAGTGGAGGCAACCAAAGCCTGGGTGCTGAACTGGAGCAAAGTTGCGGATGCGTCCTGGTTTGCAATTCCGAAGATTATGCCTGTGAAATGGGTGTTTGATGCAAAAGCAATTGTTCCGATCTGTATTATGTTTGTGGTAACAGCAGTGGAAACCGTTGGTGATATTTCCGGTATCACAGAAGGCGGTCTTGGAAGAGAAGCAACAGACAGAGAACTTTCCGGCGGTGTGATGTGTGACGGACTGGGATCTTCTTTTGCAGCTCTTTTTGGCGTATTGCCGAATACTTCTTTCAGCCAGAACGTTGGTCTGGTTGCAATGAATAAAGTTGTCAATCGTTTTTCTATTGCGACAGGCGGTATTTTCCTGATTGCATGCGGACTGTTTCCAAAACTTGCTGCGTTGATCTCCATTATGCCGCAGAGCGTTCTCGGAGGCGCGGCTGTTATGATGTTCTCATCCATTGTAGTCAGCGGTATTCAGCTTATTACGAAATGGCCTGTTACCCCGAGAAATGTTACGATTGTATCTGTAGCACTTGGACTGGGCTACGGAATCGGTGCAAACTCTGCAATACTTGCACACCTTCCTTCCGCCATTTCCCTGATTTTCGGGGGCTCAGGAATTGTTCCGGCAGCACTGTTTGCCATTATTCTGAATATTATACTTCCGCCGGATGAGAAGTCGGAAGTGGAAATTGCAGAAGAGATCCTGGCTGAGAAGAAAGCGAAGCAGAAGAAATGATGGATATGACATCAGAAGCACATCTTTTTTGATTCCAAATCTAATAACAGTATAAATTTGATTCCAAATCATAATAACAGTATAAAAATGGGGATGCCTCAGTTCCGATGGTGAACTGCAGTATCCCCGTTTGTTATTCTTGCTTATCTCGTATCTGTTGGTTTCTATTGTATCTGTTCCGTACCTTCACAGATACGAGCCAAAATCCAGAACCCGACAGCGTCAGCTGAGAGTCATTCTAATAATCTGTCTTATGGTAAAAACGTCCATTGATGTAGTCTGTCTTAATGATATTCACGAAGGCCATAGGATCGGCTTCTTTTACTTTTCTTACAAGAATCTTTGCCTCTTCTCTTGAAACGACGGAATAGATCATGCTTGTTTTTTTATCGGTATAACAGCCTGTGCCTTCGAATTGGGTGGCACTGTGGTGCGTGAGCTGTGCGATTTCTCTATAGACAACATCCGGTTTTTGCGTGATGATGAAAAGTGTATGTTTCTTGTATCTCTGGTGCAGAATCTGAACTGCCTGTGTGGATGTGAACTGGAAAATAATAGAATAAAGCGCCCGTTCCCATCCGAAAAGGAGACCGGCAATGAGCAGGATGCAGGCATTGACGCCAAGAATATAATTCCAGATATCACGTCCGCTTTTTTCTGAGAAATATATGGCAATAAAATCAGTTCCGCCGCTGCTGGTATTGCCGATGAGGCAGAGACTGACAGCCAGTCCGTTGATCAGTCCGCCAAAGATACTGATCAGCAGGGTATCATAGGTAATTGGCTGAACCGGGATGATATCGGTGAGGATACTGGAAAGAAAAATAACACAGCAGGAACTGATGGTAAATTTCTTCCCGATAAACCGGAAGCCTATGTACACTGGAAACAGATTTAAGAGAATGTTGATGAGCGTATATGGAATTTCCACTCCGGCAAATGTTCTGAAAATGTTCTGAAAGAGCAAAGTCAGTCCGCTGAATCCGCCCGGAAACAGTCCGCCCGCCCGGACAAAGGTCTTGATATTCAAAGCAAAAATTACGGCAGCGAAAGCTGCACAGCCGTAACGCTTCATTTCAAGCTTCATATTCGTATTTTTCATGGTTCCCCCTCCAATTGCATTAATCACATTTTTATCATAACTCACCCGCATGGAAAAGTCCATATTTGTCAGATGGAAAAGTCAATGATAAAAGCAGGAGCGATTCACAATTCAGGAATTATTTCAGCCGAGAGATTTCCGGAGAAGCATCTCTTTTCCGGATATTCCCGGTTCTGTCATATTGACCGGATCCAGGATATGGTCAAGTTCCTCTTCATTCAGCAGTTTTTCCCGAAGAATGAGGCTGCGGACGGATTCTCCTGTCTGCAGTGCTTTTTTGGCGATGTCGGCGGCTTTCTGATAGCCTACGTGCGGACAGATGGCAGTGATAATGCCCACACTGTTTTCTACCAGATAACGGCAACGGGTTTCGTTGGCAGTGATGCCCGTGACGCAGTTATCCACAAAAGTGCGGACAGCGTAAGCCAGTGTGTCAATCGACTGGAACAGACAGTAAAATACAATCGGTTCGAAAGCATTCAGTTCCAGCTGTCCGGCTTCGGCTGCCATGGTGATGGTAACGTCGTTTCCGATAATGTTAAAGGCTACCTGATTGACGACTTCCGGGATTACAGGATTTACCTTTCCCGGCATGATCGAGGAACCATTCTGCCTGGCGGGAAGATTAATTTCTGCAAAACCGGCTCTCGGTCCGGAAGACATCAGGCGCAGATCATTGGCAATCTTGGATAAAGTTACGGCGCAGGCTTTGATGGAACCTGAAACGGAAACGAACGGATCCAGATTCTGTGTCGCGTCAATCAGGTCAAAAGCCTGTACGAATTCCATATCAGATACTTCTACCAGGTTTGGAACAATGCGGTTCAGATAGGCTTCATCTGCATTGATTCCGGTTCCCACAGCGGTTCCGCCCATGTTCAGGGAGCGCATTTCATCCATGGCTTTGTCCATACGTTTCATGTCACGCATAATGGCAACGGAATAGGCATGGAATTCCTGACCGAGGCGGATGGGAACCGCGTCCTGCATCTGGGTGCGGCCCATTTTGATCACATGGTCAAATTCCTCTGCTTTTGCGCAGAGAGCTTTATGTAAACGGAGAAGCTCTTTCTTTAAATTTTTCAGCAGACGCAGAGAAGTCATTTTGCCGGCTGTGGGAATGACATCATTTGTGGACTGACCGCAGTTAACATGGTCGTTGGGATTGACGATGGAATAATCTCCTTTCTGCCCGCCGAGAATCTCAATAGCACGGTTGGCGATTACTTCGTTGGCATTCATGTTCAGGGAAGTTCCCGCGCCGCCCTGAATGGGATCGACGATAAAATCATCGTGGAATTTTCCCGTAAGTATTTCATCACAGGCTTTTACAATGGCTGCGGCACGTTTCTTATCCAGAATCCCGATCTCGCAGTTGGTGATCGCAGCGGCTTTTTTGATATAAGCCAGACTGTTGATGATTTCCGGATGCATATTCAGACCGGTGATGGGAAAGTTTTCAGCAGCACGAAGAGACTGAACTCCGTAGTAAACGTCCTCCGGTACATCTTTGGTTCCGATAGAATCTTTTTCTACACGATAATCTGTTTTGTGATTTTGTTCCATGGTGGTAATCCTCCCTCAATTATATAGTGTTGTCAGCTTTATGGTGGTTTTGCAGTATTGTACGCTTATACAAGTATCGTCCGCTTTATGTTGAAAACAGTATAAACCGGAGTTATACTATAATCAAATATATATGTTCTTATAATTACTATAGCTTTAAAACTATATACATGGAATTGCAAAAGAACAGGAGAGAAATAAATGTTTCAGGGAATGGAATATGTTTACACAGTATACCAGGAGAAGAGTTTTTCAAAAGCGGCACAGAAGCTTTTTATTTCACAGCCTTCACTCAGTGCTGCGGTAAAACGCGTGGAGCTGAAAGTGGGATATCCGATCTTTGACAGGAGTACAAAGCCGCTGGGGCTGACGGAATGCGGGGAAAAATACATCAGTGCTGTGGAAAAAATCATGGCGGTGGAGAATGAATTTGTGGATTTTATCAATGATTGGGGGGATCTGAAGACCGGAAACCTTGTACTGGGCGGCAGCAGTCTGTTTTCCTCCTGGGTACTTCCGCAGATCATGGGAGAGTTTTCGAAAAAATATCCTCTGGTAAAAATCGCTCTGGTGGAGGAAAATACATCCGGACTGGAGAAACTTTTGCAGAGCGGAGGTGTGGATCTTGTAATGGATAACTGTCTTCTGGACAGTTCTGTTTTTGACAGATGCGAGTACCGGGAGGAACATCTTCTTCTGGCGGTGCCCGGGATTTTTTCAATCAATGAGAAACTGCAGGGTTACGGGATCAGTGCAGGGGACATCAGGAAGGGGACATTTCTGAATCCTGAAGTCCCGGGGGTTCCTCTGGAGTATTTTGAGAAAGAGCCTTTTATCCTGCTGAAACCGGATAATGATACAGGAAAAAGAGCCATGAACCTCTGTCAGGATCATGGCTTTGCTCCGAATGTTGTATTTGAACTGGATCAGCAGCAGACTGCGTATAACGTTACCTGTTCCGGCCTGGGGATTTCTTTTGTCAGTGATACGCTGGTCAGCCGGGGCACAGATCATCCCAATGTGATTTACTATAAGCTGGAGGGGAAGGACAGCAGCCGGAAACTGTTTTTCTACTGGAAAAAAGGCCGGTATTTCACCAGAGTGATGGAGGAATTTCTAAAAACTGCAGCAGCGGAATCTTCAATAAAATCAGAAAAAACAGCATCCGGGTACATGCGGTAATCCGAGGATACCACAATTTTGCAAAGATCCGCAAGCATGCCGAAATTATCCGGAAGATCTGTGGATTTATCACCGCTCTCCAGCCCGCCGCCGTGAAAATAGATCAGAACATTGGAGGTATTGCCGTCAGGAAGATAAAGATCAAGAATCTGCTTCCCCGGATTTTCTGTTCCATAAACAATATCTTTGACAAGTTCCATAATATACTCCTTTTGACAATCAACTTTGATGATAAATAGTGTTCAGCTGCGTTTATAATAGAATGATAGTGATGTCAAAAAAAAGCATGGGATTTGCGTATTGTTTTCAAATAGATGTATGATGGAATTAATTACCGATAAATCAGGCGCGAAGCTATTCTTTACATCATCTGCCGAACAGTGTATATTTAAGATAAGGATGTACTTATACTATTACGAATGACAAACGTTCCGAAAAAGGAATATCTATTTATGGTATATTCAGGAATGTGTGTCAGGGCGCTTTTCCTGTCTATATAAAAATCTGCGTTAGCAGGGAAAGCGAGGAAATGAATGGCAAAAGAAAATCGGGAACATAAGGACAGTGTCTTTACAGATCTGTTCTGTAAAGATGAAACCGCAAAAGAAAACCTTCTGGAGTTACATAATGCTCTTTATGACACAAATGATACGGATCCGGAATTGATAAAAGTAATCAGTCTGGAAGATGTACTCTTTAAGAATTTAAAAAATGACGTGGCTTTTACAGTCAGAAATCAAAAAATTGTACTGAGTGAACACCAAAGTACGGTAAATCCGAATATTCCGCTCAGAGATCTGCTTTATATTGCAAGAGAGTATGAGAAGATAATAGCTGTACGGGATCGTTATAAAACCAGTCTGGTGAAGATCCCGACACCAAGGTTTTTTGTGTTTTATAATGGAACAGAAGATTATCCGGCTGAGCAGATTCTGAAACTGTCCACTGCATTTTGCGAAACAGAAGAAAATATAAGCCTCGAATTAGCTGTAAAAGTAATCAATATCAATCCTGACAAACAACATGAGATACTTGAGAAATGTAAAGTATTGAGAGAATACAGCCAGTTCGTAGAAGCAACCAGAAAATACAGAGAAGATGAGGACCAGCTTCAGAAAGCAGTAAAAGAATGCATAGAGAAAGGCATTCTTGCAGACTATCTTTTAAGAAAGAGCAGCGAGGTGGTAAATATGTTAATGGCAGAGTATGATTACGAAATGGATATTGAGGTACAGAGGGAGGAAGCTTCAAAAAAAGCAGATGATAAGCGATTTGCAGAGGATGTAGATAAGATCATAAAAAAAATGCATATATCTCCGGAAAAGGCCTGCCAGATACTGGATGAATCTTATGAAAGGTATCTGGAGATTAAAGAACAATACACTGAAAAGTCATAAAACATTTTCAGGAATAAAATATTTTATTCTCAGACTTCATCGTTTTTTATCAGTCTTGAAGGAATATATTATTCAAGTTATTTCCAGCAGAGAATGTTGTACACTGAAAAGGAAAGAATAAAAGTCAGATTTTCATAAAAAATAGTTGGAAAACAGAATTGTATTTTTGCCTTTTTCTTGTAAAATGTGTAACAAAGATTTCGTGAATTGGAGGAATTCAAAATGTATGACGCGTTTTATCCCGGCAAAGTATGGCTGGATACCAATGGAAACCGCATTCAGGCACATGGCGGTTCTGTGATGTATATTGACGGGACTTATTACTGGTACGGAGAAAACAAAGAAAAGACGACAGGAGATACGGATGTGTGGACCTGGGGTGTAAGATGTTATACATCCAAAGATCTTTATAACTGGGAGGATAAGGGATTGATTATTCAGCCGGATCTGGATCATCCGGAATCCTCGCTTCATCCGTCTGCCATGCTGGATCGGCCTCATATTATCTATAATGATACCACACGTAAATATGTCTGCTGGATGAAAATTATGCAGAAAGATGGTACACAGACAGAGACTGTTATGACAGCAGATCAGATTCTTGGACCATATGAGATGGTACGGGAAGGTCTGCGTCCACTGAATATGAGTGCCGGGGATTTTGATCTTGTGGTGGCTCCGGACGGAAAAGGTTATTATTACTTTGAGAGAGTACATTCGGAGACTATCTGTGCAGATCTTACGGCGGATTATACAGATGTGACAGGGTATTACAGTACACACTTTCCCCGTATCGCACCGCCGTATGTGAGGGAGGCTACTGCACATTTTTACAGAAATGGAAAGCATTACCTGCTTACATCCGGTACGACCGGATACCTGCCGAATCCGTCAGAAATTGCCGTAGCAGATACCTGGCACGGACCTTTTACGGTTCTCGGTAATCCTCATAGAAATGATCCGTCCAATACGTCTTTTCATTCCCAGGTTTCTTCCGTCTTTAAAGTGCCGGGGAAAAAAGATCTGTATATTGCCTGTGCAGACCGCTGGCTTCCTGAACTGATGGATCTGGAATATGATACATATAAAAAAGTTTTTGAATTGATGTTCCATCCGGACGAAAAAGAACGGGAGAAAATCAAAACCATGGATCTGGGGCCAATGATGGATGTGAACAGAAATACTTCAATTGCGGATTATGTGTGGCTGCCTCTGAAATTTGATGGAGATATGGTCTACATCGACTGGCATGATGAGTGGAGGATTGAAGATTTCGATTAGAGAGATAGACAAAAAACCTGCAGTAATCAACGAATGATCATTTCCCGATTACTGCGGGTTTACTTTTTGGAAAACTCATATTCCTGTGGTGTCATGCCTGTGACTTTTTTGAAGACACTGCAGAAATAGCTCTGGGAGGAGAAACAGAGCAATTCACCGATTGCAGCATTGCCAAGACCTTTACATTCCAGAAGACGTTTCGCTTCTTCAATCTTGCACTCACGAATATAAGTAGATATGGTTTTTCCCGTGTTTGCTTTAAATTGAGTACAAAGGTAGGAACAGTTCATGTTCAGGTGAGCAGAGATAATTGAGGGAGTGATTTTTTCGTACAAATGGGAAAGGATAAAGCTGTTGACTCTGGACGTCAGCGGTGACTGACCGGGCATAGCTTTTAATTTGGCTACAAGGCTGGTATATTTGCGGAAAAAGTCTGCAAAAATCATAGAAAGATCAGTATTGGAAGAGGCTTTCATGATTTCGTCTATATAATGCCCGGAAAGGGTGTTGGCAAGGTTAAAATCAATTCCTTCTTCGATTGCTGCCCGGGATGCGAGCATATTGGCTCCGAGGATATAGCTGCGCTGCTGTTCAATCGCGGAGGTGGATTTGAGTTCTGGGTAATGATCTGCAAAAAGGACATACTCGTTCATGATTTGATTGAGTTTTTCGACATTTCCGTGGTGGACACAGGACATCAGATTGTTCTCCAGCTGGTTTTCGTACGTTCCGTCAAGTTCTACAGAAGAATCAAAAACAGAAGGAAAAACCGTACTCCAGTGAAAGTCGAGGATTTCTACATGCCCGGGCTTTCTGGAATTCAAAATATAGTATAAAAGATTCAGATGCGCAATAAGTGAAGATGCATTACAGTTTGCATAATCACTGAAACTCCGCAGGAGAGAAGAAAGATCGCTGCGCTCTCTCCCGATACGCTGCAGAATACTTTCTGCCTGTTTCCTGGAGCAATTACTCATAAGAACCGGTCCTATGAAAAAGAGCCGGTTCTCTTTTTCTTCTTTCACTCCTCCGAAATACATATATTCCGGTGTAAAGCTGTACCAGACAGGCGGAAGATCATCAGGAAGGCAGCTTACAAGAAGCATGGGAAGGTTAAAATCCTGGACATGGTGTGCGCCGCGGTCAATGAGATTTCTGCCTTCAAAACAGCTGATCGGAAGATGATTGGCTCGGTAAAAATTTTCAAGAAAAAAAGAAAGATCCATGGATGATTCGTTTAGCATGTTTTTATACCTCTCTGACAGATTTCTTTATTATGATACCAGGATTTCGGAAGTACAAAGTGCGGAGAAATCCGTGTATCAGAGGACAAAATACCTTTTGCCCCATCATCTTATGATGACGGACGGAAAAGTTTTTCTGCACATAAATAATATAAATATATTAACATAAAACAAAATAAATTGATATATCAAGGGTGAAAAAAAGAATACAATGTGGTTACCAAAATAAAAAATACTAAAAGAAAGGTGAAGAACATGAAAAGAAAAGAAAGAAATCCAAAAGCAGTTGGCGCCGGACGCATGTTTGCATGGCAAAGCCGCGAAGTATCACAGGGATGCGCGCTGATGGCCGTTGGCTATGTGTCTATTTTCTGTACCGACACCCTTAAGATGGACCCGGCTCTTGTGGGTATTCTTCTGGTAATCAGTAAACTCCTGGATGGTTTCACAGACATTATTGCAGGATTTATTATTGACCGGACGGACACGAAATGGGGACGCGGCAGACCTTATGAAGTCTGCATTATCGGGATGTGGATCAGTACATGGCTGATGTTTACCTGTCCTCCGTCACTGAGTACACCGGTCAAATGTATCTGGGTACTGTTTACTTATGCCCTGATCAACAGTGTGTTTTATACATTTCTTACCGCCAATAATACGGTCTATATGGTTCGTGCTTTCCGTTACAATGAACAGCATGTGGCAATCAGTTCTTACGGCGGAATTATCAGTATGCTGGGTGTGGTTGTATTTAATGTACTGTTTCCGATGTGCGTGGACAAAATGGCTACAGATGCTTCCGGTTGGAGCAGACTGATTGCTATGATCGGAATTCCACTTGCCCTCATTGGCATGCTCCGTTTCTTTTTTATCAAAGAAACCGTTGATGTTGATGTGAAAAATGAAAAGGGCGAAAAAGAGAAGGTAAACTTTAAAGATGTAAAAAAGGTACTGACTGGAAACAAATATATTTACATGGTTGCTCTTGTTCTTTTTGTAGCAAATTTTGTCACTAACATGGGTGTTAATGTTTATTATTTCAGATATGTGGCAAAAAATCTGTCTCTTCTGGGAATTGTAAGTGCCGCACAGATTATTGGAATTCCTGCGGTAATCTTTTTTCCGAAAATCATCAATCGCTTTTCCACTTCCAAGCTGATCTGTGCCGGCTGTATTCTGAGTGCGGCAGGATATGCGCTGAACTTTTTTGCAGGGGGAAATACCGTGATGCTTGCAGTGGCTGCTATCATTTACGGTGTGGGAGGTGTTCCGGTATCCATGCTTTATCGTCTGATGATTATCGAGTGCGCAGACTATAACGAGTGGAAAGGAATGCAGCGTATGGAAGGAACCCTCGGATGCGTGACCGGATTTGCCACAAAAGTCGGGGCATCCATAGGCGCAGGTGTATTGGGAATCCTTTTGACAGCGTCCGGTTATGTTGGTGATGCAGCAGCAATTCCCGGCAGTGCACTTTTGATGATCCGGTGTCTGTTCAGTGTCATTCCGGCTGCTTTATGGCTGCTGGTAGCCTTAAGCCTTCTTCTGTATAAACTGGACAGATTGATGCCGCAGATCAAAGCGGATAATGAAGCAAGAAGAGCTCTGGTCAATAGTCAGAAATAGGTACAGACAGAGAAATAAAAGAGATGATCTGCAAAAACAAAACCGCAGTTTAAAATAAAAATGAGGAGAGAGGATATGGAATATACGTTATACCGTCCGGAAGAAGATGCTTATTTTAAAGAACCCTATATTGATACGGAAGAATGGAGAGATGCACCGGTCAGACATTATTTTGTCCACGGCGGGTTCCGCGGGACAGAAAAAAACGGTACGGAAGTCAGATTTTGTTTCTATTTCCCGGAAAAAGAAAAATATGAAGGCCGTTTTTTTCAGTATGTATCCCCGGCTCCGGAAGATGAACACGAAAGTGAGCATCTGACAGGGGAAGATGATAAGATCAGCTTTGCGCTGACTCATGGTGCTTATTATGTTGTGACGAATCAGGGGGGAATGATTTTTGATGATCCGCAGCGGCTTTACAGATCCAGTTCCAATGGAGCGGTATTCAGCAGAAAGGTGGCAAACCGTATATATGGTTATGAGCATCGCCCCTATGGATATATTTTTGGAGGCAGCGGCGGCAGCTTTAAAACCATGAGCTGTATGGAAATGACAGAAGGCGTATGGGACGGAGCTGTTCCATATGTACTTGCGAATCCGATGGCGGCCCCCAATGTATTTGCACCGAGAGTACGGGCTATGCGCCTGCTTGGTGAAGAAGGGCTGAAAAAAGTCGTAGATGCCATGGAGCCGGGCGGAAGCGGTAATATTTATGAAGGTCTGGATCATTTCCAAAGAGAAGCCCTGGAAGAGTCGACCAAAATGGGATTTCCGAAACGCGGCTGGTTTTCCTGGCCCACCATGGGAGACGGTGCACTGATGGTACTGGTTCCGTATATTTACAGTATCTTTCCGGAATACTTCCGGGATTTCTGGACAAAACCGGGATATGAGGGGGCGGATCCAAACAGCAGTGCGGCCAGGGATCGGGTGCAGTTTGTGACAACAGTAAGTGAACTGATCAGCAGAAAAACACCCGGTGAGGACGGGGAGTTTACCAGCGTTGATAACAGCTGGCAGAATACTTTGCTTGGAAATAAAGAAACGCCAATGATTCGCGTATCAGAACTCCCGCCTGAAGACAGTTACCTATTTCACTGCCGTTTGAAAGTTATGGATGGTGATGCCGTTGGAAAAGAAACAGCAATTGATAAGATTGAAGATGGTGTGATTACCGTAAGTACTGTGTTTGACGGATCCAATATGGGGAATATACTGGAAGGATTAAAACCGGGAGATCACATAATGCTCGATAACAGTGATTATCTGGCTATGCAGACCTTCCACCATCATCAGATTCCTGATGCAAGCTATAAAGTTTATGACCAGTTCCGCGACCATGATGGAAATCCAATCTATCCTCAGCTTCCTGTCCTGATTGCGCCGATTATTGCTCAGAACGGAGGAGGCTCTGTTCCGGAAGGACATATTCATGGGAAAATGATCGCACTCTGCAGTATTCTGGATGAAAGTGCCTGTGCATGGCATGGGGACTGGTATCGTGAAATGGTAAGAAAGAATTCCGGAATGAAAGAGGAGGATTGCTTCCGGCTGTATTATAATGACAATTGTATCCATGATGACAGGGCAGGTGTACTGGATGATCCGCAGCATCAGATCGATTATCTGGGAATACTCCATCAGGCACTTCTGGATGTGGCAGACTGGTGTGAAAAAGGCATTGCGCCGGTACCCACAACCAGCTATGTTTTGAAAGACGGACAGATCGAAGTTCCGGAAACAGCCGCAGAAAGGGGCGGGCTTCAGCCGGTCGTGCATGCATTTGCAAACGGGAAAAAGGCGGTTCGGGTAAAAACCGGAGAAGAAGTAGAATTTACTGCTGATATTGCAGTACCGCCGAATACGGGAAGTGTGACATTTGCAGCGTGGGATTTTGAAAAGACAAACGATTTCAGTCATGGAGAAACACTGGTGATGCAGGAAGATGGCAGTGCAAAAATACATTCTGTTCACAGCTTTGATAAACCAGGCAGCTATTTCCCTGTCCTGAAAGTGAAAAGCAGCCGAAAAGGATGTCTGGAGGATATATTCGTACAGTGTAAAAATCTGGACAGAGTACGGGTTATTGTAGAATAAGTATTGTGCTGTATTGGTCGTTTTTTTAATAGTTTTAGTCAGAAAACAATATCGCTTTTTTTCGTGATCCGGGTTATATTGCACATAATTAAGGATAATATGGAGGGTATATCATGGAGAAATATCTGGATAAAACACTTTCTCCGAAAGCGCGCGCGGCAGATCTTTTGGAAAAAATGAGTATAGAGGAAAAAATGGCTCAGGTGAACTGCCTTTTTCCCTGGGGCGATAACTGGGAAATGCTGAAAGAAGCGGCAAAACACGGTATCGGACAGGTGAGTACCCTGGAGGTACGTGAAATCAGAACGCTGGAGGAAGCGGCGCAGTGGCAGCGTAAAATACAGAAGATGGTAATGGAAAACAGCGAACATCATATTCCCGCAATTTTTCATATGGAGGGACTGTGCGGACCCTTTATCCAGGATTCCACCAGTTTCCCTTCAGGCATCAGCCGTGGCTCTTCCTGGGATCCGGAGCTTGAAGAAAAGGTAGGGAAAGTCGTGGCCAGACAGGAACTTGCCTGCGGAATTACTCAGGTACTGGCACCGGTTCTGGATATTTCCAGAGATTCCAGAATGGGACGCCAGGGGGAAACGTATGGAGAAGATCCAACGCTTGCGGCTGCTCTTGGAAGCGCATATGTGAAAGGAATCCAGACACAGGAGACAGCCGGACGCAGGGCTGAATCTGTGGCAAAGCATTTTCTGGGATTCCATAATTCTCAGGGAGGGATTCATGGAGCGAACTGCGATATTGGTGGCAGACTTCTCGATGAAGTATATGGAAAACCGTTTCAGGCAGCGATCAAAGAGGAGAATATGAGAGGAATCATGCCCTGCTACTGTTCTATTAACGGGGAACCTGTTTCTGCATCCAAAAAGGTTCTTACAGGTCTTCTGCGAGAGGAGATGGGCTTTGACGGAATCTGCGTTTCTGATTATGGAGCAGTGGGAAATGTTCACAATGTCCAGAAGGTGGGCGAGAGTGTAACGGAAGCAGGACTCTTGTGTATGGATGCCGGAATGGATGTGGAAATGCAGAACTGCACCGGTTTCAATGAAGAACTGGAGGAATGGTTCCGCACGGGAAAAGCAGATATTGCGATTTTGGATCAGGCTGTCAAAAGAGTTTTGGAAGCAAAATTCCGTATGGGGCTTTTTGAACATCCCTATGCACTGGATGGAGAAAATTTAAAGAGAGTTTTTCTGAATGAAGAAGATGAGAAAGTGACTCTTCAGTCTGCGCTGGAATCACTGATCCTACTGAAAAATAACGGGGCATTGCCATTGAAAAAAGAAGTGAAAAGGATAGCCTTGGTCGGATGCCATGCTGCAAATGCCAGAAGCTTTTTCGGCGGATACACTCATCTGAGTATGGTGGAAGCAGTACATGCGGTGGCAAATTCCATTGCCGGAATGGAGTCCGGAACAGTAGGGGAAAAGAAAATGGTCACCGTTCCGGGAACGCAGATCCAGAGCGATGAAACAGAGGAATTTGATGAGATATTGAGACATCAGAAATCTCAGTGCAGAAGTCTTCTGGAAGAACTTCGGGCGAAGCTTCCTGATGTAGAAATCACATACGCCTATGGATATCCCATTGCCGGTGACGATCTGTCACATATTGAGGAAGCATTGGAAACAGTAAAGAATGCGGATGTTGTGATTATGACTCTTGGAGGCAAACATGGTTCCTGTTCTGTAGCTTCCATGGGAGAAGGAGTGGACGGAACAGATATCAATCTGCCGGTGTGTCAGGACACATTTATCCGGCGTGCTGCGGAGCTTGGTAAACCGATGATCGGAGTTCATTTTAACGGGCGTCCTATTTCCAGCGATACAGCAGATGAATATCTGGATGCCATACTGGAAGCATGGAATCCATCAGAAGCCGGAGCAGAGGCGATTGTAAAAGTTCTTCTCGGTGAATATAATCCGGGCGGTAAGCTTCCGGTATGTGTGGCACGTAATTCTGGTCAGCTTCCAGTATATTATAATCATCCCAATGGTTCCGCATGGCATCAGGGTGACAGTATTGGCTTCAAAAATTATGTTGATATGTCTCATACTCCAAGATATTTCTTTGGTTATGGACTTTCTTATACGGAGTTTTCCTATTCGGATCTGAAGCTGGATAAGAAAGAAATTTCTCCGGACGAAGCAGTGAAAATTGCGGTGACTGTTGAAAATACCGGTTCATGTGTAGGTGACGAAGTGGTGCAGATGTATTTCTGTGATCCTTATGCAAGCCAGACCCGTCCGGTAAAAGAACTGGCAGGATTTAAGCGTATCCATCTGGAAGCAGGGGAGAAAAAAACACTGGTATTTACCATGCAGGCAAGCCAGACGGCATTCCTTGACCGCAATATGAATTGGAAAATTGAGAAAGGAGAAATCCGGATCCAGGTGGGAAGTTCCTCTGAGGACATCCGGTTGGAGGACAGCTTCCATATCACGGATAACAGGATCATAGAGGGGCGGAGCAGGGCATTTTACGCAAAGGTGGAAATCTAACAGACTTGATTTAGTATGACAATTCCTGAACTCTTGCCGTTGTAGTGAATAACAGGCATA
The DNA here is from genome assembly GCA_945864225.1 of uncultured Blautia sp. Taxonomy (GTDB): domain Bacteria; phylum Bacillota; class Clostridia; order Lachnospirales; family Lachnospiraceae; genus Blautia_A. The sequence continues at coordinate 47,588 of CAMBAL010000003.1, forward strand.
AACATCTGAACGCCAGATTTTTCACTATGACGGCAATTGAGTCAGGAATTATTTTTTTGAAAAGTCGGTTTTTTGATAATTATAGTTGGAAAATAATATTGTACTTTTCTATGGATTCCCTTATGGTAAAAAAGAAAAAGTGTCATAAAACATAGAAAACAGAAAAGTAACAGGAACGGGAGGAGAATATGCTATGCTTCAGTATCAAAGATTTGAATTAACATTTCACGGAGAGGAACCGGCAGGTTCTCAGTCGGAAATTAATCTGAAGGCTGTGTTTACCTGTGGTGGAACAGAAAAAGAAGTATCGGGATTTTATGCGGGAAACGGCACTTATATTGTACGTTATCTGCCGCAGCAGACAGGGCTCGTACAGTGGAAAATCAGTGGGCTGTTTACAGCAGAGGGACAGGAAGAATGCATTCCCTGCGAAGATGGAATACATCATGGTTTGGTGAAACCGTGCGGAACAGCTCTACGGTATGAAGATGGTACAGACTGTCGTCCTTTTGGAACTACAGTATATGCTATGATGCACCAGCCGAGAGAACTGATTGACCAGACAATTGAAACAATCCTGGAATCTCCTTTTGATAAAGTGCGGACCTGTGTGTTCCCGAAGCACTATATTTTTAATGAAAATGAACCGGAACTGTTTGCCTTTGAGAAGAGGGAAGATGGTGGGTTTGATTTCCATCGTCCGTGTTTTGCTTTCTGGGATGCTTTCGAAAAGATGCTCGGGATAATGGAGGAACATCAGGTGCAGGTGGATCTGATTCTGTTTCATCCCTATGACTGCTGGGGATTTTCAAAAATGACAAAAGCAGAATATCTTCCGTATCTGAATTATCTGATCGCCAGATTTTCCTCATTTTCCAATGTGTGGTGGAGTCTTGCCAATGAGTATGACTGTATGACAGCGTTTAAAAAAGAGGACTGGGACTGTATTGATCAGTTTATCAGCAGTAAGGACGTTTACGGTCATATGCTGAGTTGTCATCACATGTTGGAAATCTATGATTTTTCAAAAGAAAACGTGACCCATTGCTCGATTCAGGGAGATGTGACAGCAGTGGAAAAACTTATGAATACCTATCACAAACCGGTGCTGATGGATGAGTTTGGGTATGAAGGAAATATTTTTTGTCATTGGGGACACTTATCCGGATTTGAACTGGTTCATCGTTTCTGGCTCTGCTGCGTGCAGGGAGGATATGGAACCCATGGGGAAACATTTATGAATCCTACAGATACACTCTGGTGGGGAAAAGGCGGAAAACTGGTCGGAAAATCTCCTGCAAGAATCGGATTTTTAAAGAACATTATTAACGAACTTCCGGGGGCTTTAGAGCCGGTTCCGTCTGATTTTGTGACCGTGGAAACACTGGAAGAGATGCGCAGGGGACTTCGCCAGGACGAACAGACTGATTTCACCCGTGCGGTTCTGAAGCTTCCGCCTGAAGAAGCCGTGCGCATTCTGGAAAATATAACAAAAGACACCAGAATTTATACCGGTCATTGCGGGGACGACGCATATCTTGCCTATTATGGAAGGCATTGTACTGCTGTTGGAGAACTGGAGCTTCCGGAAACTGGAGAATACCGTATCGAAGTGATCGATGTCTGGGAAATGACGAGAGAGACCATCCTGACAGGAGTAAATGGAAAAGCAGAGTTTACTCTTCCCGGCAAAGAAGGAATCGCAGTGCTGGCAGTGAAACAGTGAGATGTTACCAGAAAACAGTAATGTGAGATCATGATTATTTGCAGAAGTTGACAGGAAATATTGCATTCCTGTTATGAAGCATATGATACAAGGGTCAAAAGGTCATGTGTTTCATGCTTGCATGAAAAAACATGACCTTTTGACCCCATCATCAAGCATATATGATCATGTAAAAACGGATCATGGTGATAAAATATGAAAAAGAAATCCAATATCGGGTATTGCGCTGAAGAGCCGGCACGGCAGAAAATGATCAGCCTGAAGCGTCAGATTGTTGGTGCCACATGGTTTTTTATCATTGTAGTGGCGCTTCTTCTGTTTACATTTTTGATCAGTATGATCAGCTCTTACCAGAAAAAAGCAGATGAAAAACGTTCAAAAGATATGATTGCCTATGCAGAAACTCTGGAAAACAATCTTACAGAGCTTCGGGATGTCACAGGTGAAATATATTCACAAAACAGTGCATTTGATGGAATCAATGTCTATCCGTCAGCTGCAGAAAAATGGAATAATGTATATGATCTTTTGAACGTTCTGCATATTCAGGTGAAATCCAATAAAGGAATTGCGGGACTCTTTCTCTATTGTGATTCCTTTGACTGGGTGCAGTATGCAGTGAATGAGAAGATGTCTTTTACAGATAAAGAGGCACTGAAAAAAGCAGGGGAAGCAGCACTGAAAAATAATGATGGAGTGTATATTACATTTCCTCTGTTTACGGAAAAAGATACCTGGTACAGTGTTTATATGAAAAAAGCTTCGGCTGCTGTCGGCGGATGTATCCAGCTGAGCCAGGGGCTGCCGGAGGAAAAAGAACAGACAGCCGTTTATGGTGTGATCTCTGAGGGTCAGCTGTATGAAACCTGGTCAGGTGACAGTTCAGTGAAAGATATAGAGAATGAAACACTCATCAGTAGTGACCAGATCAGTCAGCTCCTTCCGGGGGAGAATCATATAGACGGCAAAGTGATTTATCTTCATCAGTTGAATTCAGATGACCTGGCAGTCGTGGAAATTCTGCCGGAAAGCATCTGGCTGTATATCGACAAAATACATGCAGTGCTGATGATACTGATCATTTTATTCTTTCTGGCAGCCTTCCGGCTGCAGCAGTTTGTATATTATGAACTGTCCAGACCGCTGGAGGATATGTCAGGAGCTCTTGAAAATATTCAGGCAGGAGTGTGGGAGGTTCATTTCTCCGCATCGAACAGAATTTCAGAGATTGAAGATGTGCGGCAGTCGGTAAAAACATTGCTGGCGGAAATCGAGCAGTACAAGATTCGGTTTTATGAAGAAGAACTGGAAAAAGCCAAAATACACAGACAGTATCTGCAGCTTCAGCTGGCACCGCATTTTTACACCAATTGCCTGAAAAATGCCTATTATATGCTCGCTCTGAAAGAGTATGACAATGCGGAGATTTTTTTACAGCGTCTTTCCGTTCATCTGCGTTATTTATTGCAGAAGGACGCAGCATTTGTCACAGTGGAGCAGGAACTTGATTTTGTAGAAAACTATGTGGATATGCAGAAACTGATGACCAGCAAATCTCTTTCATGCAGAATTTCAGCAGATGAGGAAGTTATGCATAAAGAAATACCAATTCTCACACTGCAGACTTTTGTGGAAAACTCCGTGAAGTATGCCCGGGATGCCAAAGGAAGCCAGCTTCTGATCGAAATTTGTATAAAGCTGCGCAAAACGGAAGATGGAAATTATCTGGATATTACAGTTCGGGATAATGGACAGGGATATCCCCAGGAACTGCTGGATGCAGTCAATCAGCAAAACCCGATTGAAAAAGAAGGACTGGGTGTAGGGATTATCAATCTGCAGAAACGTATCCAGATTTTTTATGGTGATAATGCAAGCTGGTATTTTGAAAATGGTGATGGAGCAGTCAGTGAGCTGGTTCTGCCGGAAAAATCGGAGGTGAGGGAATGAAAGTATTAATCGTAGATGATCAGGAAAAAATTCTCGAAGCGACCAGAAAATTGGTGGATTGGGAGCGGCTTCATGTAGATGAAGTGTATACGGCAGACAGTGCTGCGGCAGCGAAGCAGATATTGGCTCAGCATCCGGTAGATATTATGCTGACAGATATTGAGATGCCGGAGGAGGACGGACTTTCTCTGCAGAAATGGCTGACAGAGAATTATCCTCTGGTATACTGTATTTTTCTCACTTCTCATGCTGATTTTTCCTATGCAAAAGAGGCAATCAGAGGAGGCGCATTTGATTATATTCTGCAGCCGGCCAGTATATCTGAAATTGAAGATACTATTGAACGATGTATGGAAAAGCTGAAGCAGAGAACAGATATGATCCGTAAAACAAATCGTTATGATCAAATGACAGAAAAGGCTGAATATCCGGAGGAGAGAAAACCGGACAGTGTCCGATGGGGAAAATGGCTGATTCGCGGAGATTACGCTCTTGTGCGAAATCAGATCACCAACCTGCTTAGATTGGCAGATCAGGATGGATATCTGACCATTAGCTACAGGCAGCACATGATACATGCTTTTCTGGAATCCTGTTCTGTAGCCTGTTATGAGAAAAAAATAGAACTTCAGAAATTATTTACTGAGGATTTTACATATGAAGATATGCTTGGCAGTTATCATACGGATGAAGAACTGCAGGATGGAGTGGAGCGGCTTCTTTTCATTTTTGCAAAAGAAGTATCGGAATCCGAGGGACGCGAGGAAAGTTCCTATACCGTTCAGGAGCGGATCAGAGAGGTAGTGCGTTATCTTGAGGAGAATATGGATCAGATGGTGAGCAGAAGGGAAGCGGCAAAATTTGTTTTTCTCAATGAAGACTATTTTTCCAGGATGTTTCGTAAAGAAACAGGTATGGGATTCAAAGAATATCAACTGAAGATAAAAATGGATTATGCCGGAAAACTGCTTTCGAATACGACCATGCCGGTAACCCTGATTGCGTCAAAAGCAGGCTACGAGAATTTTACAAATTTTTCTCAGATGTTCAGGAAAGTCATGGGAGTTACACCGACAGAATATCGGAAAATAAATGCAAAACTATAACGGAGAAGTCGGGAAACTGATAATCCGGGTCGCAAAACAGCTATTTTTTAAGTGCTGTCAAAGGTAAACTATAGTCATCAAATAAATCGTACCGAAACGAAAGGAGAAAAGGTGTATGAAGAAAAAAGTTTTTGCAGGCGTATTGACTGCAGCAATGATGGCTGGAATGATGGCTCCGGCAGCTGTATCCGCAGATGAAATGACAACTCTTTCCCTGTGGATCCCGACACTGGCAACTTATACAGATGATGCGGTTGCGAAGGTAGAAGGAAAGATTAATGAGTACATGGGAGACAAATACGGTATTCAGGTTGATCTGGAATATGTGGAGATTGGTAATTTTGAACAGGCGGTCAATCTGGCAATGACAACGGATGAGGTGGATGTAACATGTTATTTTACAGGTGAAGGTCAGCTTTCTACTTATGTGAATAACGGACAGCTTCTGGATATCACTGATTATTTTGAAAATGCTTCTGAAGAATTGAAAAATACATTTACAGATGTGGAAATCGCGGCATCCAGTATGAACGGACGAATGTATGGTCTGGTTCGTAAATATCAGTATGGCGGACATGCAGTAGTCGTTATGAACAAAGATATCGTAGAAGAGATGAAGATTGATGCTGCATCCATTACAACTATGGATCAGTTAGAAGAAGTATTGTATCAGGTACACGAGAAGTATCCGGACATCTATACCATGGTTCCACAGAGCACATCGGAGATGACATGGGCATGGGCTCAGGTTTGTGACAGAGGAATTGGACTTACCAATTATGCTTATGCAGACTGGGGTACTACAGAATTAAAGAGTCTTTTTGAAAGTGAAGGATTTGCTGAGTTCTGTTCATATACTAACAAATGGTATAACGATGGACTGATTATGTCTGATGCACTCAGCAATACAATGGAGGGAAGTTCCATGGTAACTGCAGGTTCTGCATTCTGCTGCTTCCATAATGGGGATGTGGAACCACTGGATAAGATTTATCCAAATACAGTAGAAAGCGGACTTTTTGCACCGGCACGTGCGGAATCTACAGGCATTGGAAACCTGCAGTATGGCATCAGCGCAAACAGCGCACATCCGGAGGAAGCGTTTACTCTTCTTGGTGCTATGTATACAGATCCTGAATTTGCGACACTTCTGGCTTATGGTATTGAAGGAGAGCACTATGTGATCAATGACAAGGGCCGTGCAGAATATCCGGAAGGCATGACTGCAGAAAATGAGCCTTATGGCGGATTTGCAGCAACAGCCACATATGCGGATTTCCTGATTCTCCCTGTAAAAGAAACTGCGCTGTATGATGATGCAAAGGCAACAGTTGAAGAGTGGGATGCAAATGTAGAGGTTTCTCCTGCATTCGGATTTTTCTATGATACAAGTGAACTGACCGATTTTGTAACAGCTTATTCCAATCTTGAAAGCAAATACAAAGATGCTCTTATGACAGGAAGTGTAGCCCTGGATGATGTTCTTCCTCAGATTAAATCTGAACTGGAATCTATTGGCTTCTATGATGTACTGGCTGATACACAGGCGGCACTGGATGAATATCTGGCAAATTAAACAATTGAGGTGAAAACAGGCGGCGGGTGCAGTCCCTGCCGCCGTTTTTTATATCATAGGAAGCTGCTTGCATTTTCCTGTGATATAAAAAACGGAAAGGAGGAAACGTGGAAGCAGTTGTGAAGCAAAAAAAGATGAAAAAAAAAGGCAATTGGAAAAATGTTTTACGTCACTGGGAATTATATGCGATGATGCTGCCTGGATTTATTTATTTGTTTATTAATAATTATATTCCCATGGCCGGTCTGGTTGTAGCGTTTAAAAAATATAACTATAAAGATGGTATCTGGGGCAGTGACTGGGCAGGTCTGAGTAATTTTAAATTTCTTTTCAGTACCAGAGATGCCTGGCTGATGATTCGAAATACTCTTGGATATAATATTGTGTTTATTGTAACAGGTACCGTATTTGCAATTGCAGTAGCAATTATTCTTAATGAAATCCGTGGAACGCTTTCGAAAAAAGTATATCAGACATTTATATTAATTCCGTACCTGATTTCCATGGTAGTAGTCAGCTATATTGTATTTGCTTTTTTAAGTTCAGACAGTGGTTTTATCAATAAAACTTTTGGCACCAACATCAACTGGTATATGAATGCAAAATATTGGCCTTTCATTTTTGTAATTGTAAATCTGTGGAAGAGTTTTGGATATAACAGCATTATTTATTATGCAACAGTCATTGGAATTGACACCTCATTATACGAGGCAGCTGTTGTGGATGGCGCTTCCAGATGGCAGAGAATCTGGCATGTAACGCTGCCGGGGCTTCGTCCGACCATTATCACACTGACACTGCTTGCCATCGGCCGTGTATTCTATTCTGACTTTGGTCTGTTTTATCAGGTGCCGCAGAACTCAGGTCTTTTGTATGACGTAACAACTACCATTGATGTGTATGTATATAAAGGACTGATGCTTCTGAATGATGTGGGACGTTCCGCTGCGGCAGGTTTCTTCCAGTCCATCTGCGGATTTATCCTGGTACTGACGGCTAATCTGGTTGTAAATAAAATTGATAAAGACAACGCTTTGTTCTAAGAAAGGGGGATAAACAGATGGTAGAACATGACAGACTTCAGCAGACGCTGATGCATTTATTTATGACAATACTGGTATTGTGCTGTGTACTCCCGTTTCTTTTGATGGTGATGGCATCATTTACTGAGGAACAGACTTTGCTTCGGAATGGATACAGTTTCTTTCCGGAAAAGTTCAGTCTGGAAACCTATCAGTATATTCTGCGCAGCGCAAAAACAATTTTCCACGGATACTTTATGACTATTCTGGTAACAGTGATCGGAACGGTATGTAATATTGCAATGACAGTTTTATTTGCATATCCATTGTCCAGAAAAGACCTTCCATACCGCAATGTATTATCTTTTTTCCTGTTTTTTACAATGCTGTTTAATGGCGGTCTGGTTCCTACATATATGATGTATGCAAATACATTTCATATCAAAAATACGATTTGGGCACTGTTGATTCCGAACCTTATGATGAATGCGTTTTTTGTAATTATGATGCGTTCTTTCTTTACCACCAGTATTCCGGATTCGCTGATTGAAGCAGCTAAGCTGGATGGAGCAAGTGAAATGGGAATCCTCACAAAGGTCATCCTTCCTCTTTCCAAGCCAATGCTTGTTACACTGGTACTGATGGTGGGACTGAATTACTGGAATGACTGGATGAATGGAATGTATTATGTGACAGATAATAATCTGAACACGATCCAGATGATTCTGAATAACATGATCCAGAATGTGGAATTTCTTTCAAGAAGTGCCAGCGTGCTCGGAGCGGATGCAGCCAAAATTAAGATGCCGACGGTAGGTATTCGTATGGGAATCGCTGTGATTGCCGTCCTTCCGGTTATGGTGATCTATCCCTTCCTTCAGAAATACTTTGTAAAAGGTATTGTTGTAGGTGGTGTAAAGGGCTGAAAACATAAAACAATGAATCAGTATGCCTGAAGTGTTCTGAATAAGAGACCGGTGCCTTGCATACTGGAAATTTGAAGGCATAATCACAGCCGGGAGCCGGAAGATATGGAAACATATCCATGGCTTCCGGCTTAGTTTTTTACATAAGGGGGATATTATGAATCAGAAATCATTTTTAAATCCGGATATGGAATACAGAATGAAGACAATTATTCACAGATGGCCGCAGGAAAAGGAAATTCTGATGGATGCAGTCAGAGATTTCGGCTACGGAGGTGTGGCAACGAATCCGGATCAGGAGAACGGGTATACCTCCAATCCGGAAAATCTGAAAAAATTTGACGGTACATTGAGGAAACTGCAGGAGAAAGGGCTGGATTACTGGATTTACGATGAGAAAGGCTATCCTTCCGGCTATGCAGGCGGGCTTGCGCTGGAAGGACATCCGGAGCTTGAGGCAAAAGGGTTTTATATGGTACGCCGGATAGCAGTGAAACCGAAGCATTCGGTTTTTCATCTGGACGACGAATCAGACAGGATCATCTGGGCAGCAAAATATCCGGTGGATCATTCTGTAATGAATGCGAGCATCATTGAGTATGAAAAAATGGAAGAAGTTCCTTTTACGGATACTTATTGTGAATGTGATCTGAAAGAAAATGAGGCGTTTTTTGTTTTCTGTGTAAAGTCTGCATATGAGGGATCCCACCTGACGCATAATGTTTGCTCCAGGAGCCGATATATTAATATTCTGGATGAAAAGGCAGTGCGCAGATTTCTGGATGTCTGCTACGAGCCGATCGTACAGGAGTCGCCGGATGCATACCGTAATGCATGCGCTGTATTTACGGATGAACCCAGTCTGGTGACTGCTTATATTCAGGGGGATGAGGTCTGGCCTTATGCTCTGGCTCCATGGAAAGAAGGGCTCTTTGAAGATTTTGAAAGAGAATATGGATATTCGATTCTGCCATATCTCCCTCAGATTTTCGAAGGACGGGAAAGTTCCTATACGACCAGAGTTCATTTTTATCAGTTGATCGGAAAACTGGCAGCCAGGTCTTATGTCCAGCAGATCTCGCAGTGGTGCCATGAACATGGCGGGAAATTTTCCGGACATTATCTGGCAGAAGAGTCTCTGAGATTCCACGTATTATATTACGGTTCATACCTGGAAGTTCTGAAAGCCTCAGATTATCCGGGGGTGGATGTGCTGGCTGCTTATCCGAAGATCTATCATTACAATACGACACGGTTTGCACAAATGGCAGCACGAAAAAAAGGCTGTAACGGTCTCATGACAGAGCTTTGCCCGTTTATTGATATTCCTTATTTTGAAAAAGAGCCGGTACGTTATGCAACCGGTATTCTGAACCTTCTTTATCTGGGCGGATGCAGGTGCATCAATTCCTATTTTTCGTCTGACTTTGCATCTTATTCACCGGAGATTCCTGGCAGTTATGAAGGTTATATGAGCAGAGAACAGGCGCAATGGGTAAACAATTATGTAGGGCGCATCGGATATATGCTGGATGGAGTTCAGAATGACTGCGGTACCTTTGTATATTATGCCCTGGAAGATGTACAGGCAAAAACAAGACCGGAGCACTGTGCCCAGGAGTCTTCCAACTGTGACACAGACCGTTCCCTGCTGTCTCTGACAAGACGTATTTATGAGGCGGGCCACGACTATTTATTTGCAGACAGGGAAGATCTTGTGAATGCTGTGAAAGGTGATATGATGATCTCCGGAATCAGGGTCAGAAATATCATCCTTCCGGCTATGGATGTGATTTGGCCGGATGCGTGGGAAGCTCTTGAAATCATGAATAAACATGGAGTGAATGTGTGGTTTGCGGATAAACTTCCGGCAAACAGAGTTGGGGACAGAGTACGTTTTGAATGGTATGATTTCCGCGAGGAATCCGTACGGGGACCGAAATGTAAAGAAAGCGGAGCTTTCCGGGCGATGACGGAAACTGAGATTCTTGATGCGCTGGATTCGCAGGAACGGGAATTAAAACTTGCTGTAAGGAAACGGGAAGTATCTGCAGAGAATTCGGAAAAAAATACGGCGCTCTGTGCGAAGAATGAACCGATGATTCTGACAGCGCGTTATGTGAAGGAAGGAAAAATCATATATTTTGTCGTGAATAATTCTGAAGAAGATGTGGATCTTTCCTGGGAATTCACCGGGAAAGAAAAGGCGCAATTATGGGATCCATCCGAAGGTTCTGTATGTGATATCAGAAAAGATGAACTGTTCAGACTGGTTTCCTACAGAGGAAGTTTTCTTGTTTTTGAAAACGAATGAATCATGATTACTGACGGTATCGAAGATCATTCACGTGAACAGACAGGTTAATAGAATAACAGGTTTATGAATAACAAAAGGAAGGACAGACTGTAAGATGAATAAATATTATGGTTTAAAACCGGGGACGGTAGGGAAGCAGGAATCGGAACATACCGCAGTCGTGCGGGATGCAGCAGCAAGGGGAATGGTGCTTCTGGAGCATGACGGAACGCTTCCGCTGAAGGAACATTCCAAAATCGCACTTTATGGTTTTGGTGCCAGAAACACGATATTCTGCGGTCTTGGAGCAGCAAGCTTTACAAGCCGTGAAGAGGTCACCATTGAGGAAGGACTGGAACGGGCAGGGATTATGGTAACATCAAAAGCCTATCTGGAACGTTATGCGGCAGCAATACAGGCGGAAGAGGATGCCTATTATGCGGTTATGCGGGAAACAGCAAAGGAGTCTCTGATCGCAGGGGTGGTCAGAATGTACGGAGAGCCATTTATTCCAGGACCGCAGCCGGTTATTACCGAAGAGGACATAAAAGAAGCGTCCGAAGCATCGGTGGCTGTATTTGTGATATCGCGTACAGCCGGAGAAGGTGCGGACAGGAAGCCTGTGGAAGGAGATTATCTGCTTTCTTCTGAAGAAAAAGAGAATCTGCGTATTCTGTCTTTAAATTTCAAAAAAGTAATTGTGCTTTTGAATGTAGTTGGTCAGATGGATACTTCTTTCATCCGGTCGCTTCCGAATCTCGGTGCTCTGGTTTTTGTCGGCCAGGCGGCCGGTGTCACCGGTCTTGCGGTGGCTGATCTTCTGACAGGCAGAGTGAACCCGGAAGGAAAGCTTGTGGATACCTGGGCGGAAAAATATGAAGACTATCCAAATGCGGAAAACTTCGCGGCAATGAATGGAAATCTGGATGATGAAGTGTATTCCGAAGGTATTTATGTGGGATATCGCTATTTTGATACTTTTGGCATTACACCGGCCTATCCTTTTGGATATGGATTATCGTATACCGATTTTTCCATTACTACAGAAACTGTATATAAAGAAAACGGTCAGATCATAATTGATACAGTCGTAACGAATACCGGAGATCGATATGAGGGAAGGGAGACAGTACAGGTATATGTATCTGCCCCGAACGGGGAAATGGAAAAGGTATATCAGGAGCTGATAGGATTTGAAAAAACGGATATCCTGAAGGCCGGAGAAACGCAAAAACTGCAGATTACGGTTGATATCAGAAGTCTGACCTGCTATAGTGAGAAAAAAGCCGCATGGATACTGGAAAAAGGAGATTATCTGGTACGAGTGGGCAATTCTTCACGAAATACTTCCGTGGCAGCCATACTTCGTGTGGAAGAAGAAATTCTTTGCGAACAGTGCAGAAACCTCTGTATGCCGGAATGGAAAATAGAAGAAATATCACCTGAGAATGAAGTACATTGCGGCAGTGAAAAAAAAGCCGCAGAAATTGCAGGAGCGAAGCTGCTTACAATAAATAAAGAAGACGTAAAAGAAATTGTTCATCATTATCAGGTTCCTGTATGGGAAAAGAAAGAGAACAGAGAACAAACCGGAGAAGAAACCGGAGAGCAAACCAGAGGACAAACCGGAGAACAAAACAGGAAGGATATCCTTGTATTTGACGAAAAAAACGGGGATAAGGAAGTGAAACCACGGAATCTTCTTCGTTTTGAAGAGGTGATTGCAGGAAAAACCAGTCTGGATGATTTTGTAAACTCACTTTCTGCTGAAGAAATGTCCTGTCTCTGCGTAGGAAATGCAGGAGAAGAGGATGCGACATTTGTTACTTATGGCAGCGGAAACACAAAGACAGAGGCTGTGATTCCGATGGCACCGGGAACCTGCGATACCACCAGAAATCTGATACAGAGCAGAGGAATTCCCAATATGCATATGTCTGACGGCGGGAGCGGTCTTCGCCTGCTTCCGGAGTTTGAAGTGGACAGGGAGGGAAATCTTCTTACGGAAGGTGTGATTTCCGTGAGAAATGTAAGTAAGATTATCGGGGGAGATTACATTAAAGATCGGGTGAATCACAGTGTGTACGAACAATATACAACAGGACTTCCCATGGCTACACTGCTTGCACAGACCTGGGACAGGGAATGCTGGAGAAAGTGCGGTGAAATTGAAGGAAAAGAAATGCAGATGTTCCATATAGAACTCTGGCTGGCACCCTCTATGAATATTCACAGGAATCCGCTGTGCGGGCGCAATTTTGAGTATTATTCAGAAGATCCTGTAATTACGGGAGAATGTGCCTCGGCGGTGATCAATGCGATTCAGAGTTTCCGCTGCGCAGGAGTCACTATGAAACATTTTGCATGCAACAATCAGGAAGATAACAGGCATGCCACAAACGTACATATTTCTGAACGTGCACTGCGCGAAATTTATCTGAAGGGGTTTGAAATTGCGGTAAAAAAAGCGGATCCGACTGCAATAATGACTTCCTATAATCTGCTCAACGGGACACATACAGCCAATCATTATGAGCTTCTGACCTGCATAGCGAGAGAGGAATGGGGATTTGACGGTATGATCATGACTGACTGGGGAACAACCTCTCAGGATGATCGTGATATGCATAAATATAAGGCATCTTCCTGTGCAGGCTGCATCCGTGCAGGAAATGATCTTATTATGCCCGGATCCCGCTTCGATATTGAATCACTGTATACTGCGGCAGAAGAAGGAGACATGACAGCGGAAGAAATGAGGATCTGCAGCAAACGAATTCTCAGAACAATGATAAAACTGGAAGCCGGAAGGCTGTAGAACAATACACTGAAAAGTAGTATAATGTTTTCAGAAATAATCAGAAAAGCCGGTTCCGGGAAGCCTGCTTTTCTAATGAATGCACTTACAGGAGAAGAAAGATTTATGAGAAAACAAAATTTTCAATGGACGGAAATGACAATGGGTGTCTGTTATTATCCGGAGCACTGGGACAGGTCGCTCTGGAGAGATGACCTGAGGCGAATGAAAGAAACAGGGATTTCTGTTGTCCGCATTGCGGAGTTTGCCTGGAACAAAGTGGAACCGGAGGAGGAAAAGTTTACTTATACCTTTTTTGATGAATTTCTGGATATTTGTCTGGAAGAAAATATGCGTGTGATATTCGGAACACCCACAGCAACACCTCCGGCATGGCTGACTGAAAAATATCCGGAAGTGCTGAACGGCCGGGAAGACGGCACTCTTTACCGGCATGGTGCAAGACGGCACTATAACTATAATTCAGGGAAATATCAGGAACTGTCCGCCCGTATTGTGGAAAAGCTTGCATCTCATTATGGAAAACATCCGGCAATTGTGGGATGGCAGGTGGATAATGAGCTGAACTGTGAAACATATGAGTATCATTCTGAAGCGGATTCAGAGGCTTTTCGCGTGTTTCTGAAGGATAAATACGGTACACTGGGTGCCCTGAATGAAGCCTGGGGAACGGTATTCTGGAATCAGACATACACAGCCTGGGAGCAGATTTATGTGCCGCGCCCGGTATTGAATGACGGATATAATCCGCATATGTATCTTGACTACAACCGCTTTATTTCCGAAAGCACGATCCGGTTTTGCCGGATGCAGACGGAGATCATCCGGAAGTATAAAAAACCGGGAGATTTCATCACCACTAATGGAATGTTCTGGAATATTGACAATCACAAAATGGCAGAGGAATGCCTGGATGTTTATACCTATGATTCTTATCCGAGCTTTGCCTTCGGACTGGATCGTGATCCGAAAAATACAAAAGATCTGAACGATCGTCACTCGTCAAAAAACCTGACAGAGGTGCGTTCCATCTGTCCGCATTTCGGAATTATGGAGCAGCAGTCCGGAGCTAACGGCTGGGTGACCCGTATGTCCGGTCCTGCACCCCGTCCGGGACAGGTGCGGCTGTGGGCGATGCAGAGTGTGGCTCATGGGGCAGATTACATCTCCTTTTTCCGCTGGAGAACCTGCACTTTCGGAACGGAAATCTACTGGCATGGAATTCTGGATTACGACAACCGGGATAACCGGAAACTTGCAGAAGTAAAGGAGTTTTACCGGGATTTCAAAAAACTGGATGAACTGTGCGGCTCAGAATATGTGGCTGCATTTGGTATTCTGAAAGATTTTGATAATGTCTGGGATACGAATATTGATGAAATTCACCGGCGTGTGGCTGAGGCCAGTGAGGAAGAAATCTTCGAAATTGCACAGCTGACACATACACCGTACAATGTGATCTATCTTCATGAAGATACGATACCGGAGAATCTGGCATCTTATCCGGTACTGTTTTACCCGCATCCGGTGATCATGACTGAGAAAAGGGCAGAACTTCTGAAAGAGTATGTGGCTCAGGGAGGAACGCTTGTGCTCGGATGCCGCTCCGGCTATAAACAGGAAAATGGAAAATGTGTGATGATGCCGCAGCCGGGACTTCTTCGGGAGCTGACAGGGTCTGATGTGAAAGAATTTTCATTTGTTCATGGCATGGAAGAACCGGTGTGGGCAGACTGGGACGGGAAACGTATGGAAATGCCGATTTTCAATGATGTTATGGAACCTGCCGTTTCCGGGAGGAGTGATGAATCCGCAAAAGAAACATATCCGAAAGACTGTGCAGATGACAAGATAAAAGTTCTTGCTGCTTACGGAAACAGCTATTACACCGGAAAAGCCGCTCTGATTGAAAAGAAAACCGGAAAGGGCCGGACTCTTCATCTTGGAAGCGCATTCTCCAGACAGAATGCGGAATTGCTGTTCGAATATCTTGGTGTGAAAGATCCGCTCAGACATCTGATAGAAGCACCGGAGGATGTGGAACTGGTGATGAGACGAAAAGATGGACGCGAGTATCTGTTTGTGCTGAATTATCAGTTTGAGTCCCGGAAAATTGTCCTGAAGAAGGCAATGCGAAGTGTATTTAAAGAAATCGAGGTATGCGGTGAGCTGGAAATACCGGCATTTGGTGTGGAAGTATTTGAGGTACTTATGAATAAATAAGAGTTGTGATTCCGGGCATCTTTTTGAGGGGTTGGAAATCTCAGCAGATCCTTCTTTTAATAAGCATTTCCGGAAGACCATGAATCTGTTGTTTGGAAGAAAAGCGCCTGATTCGGAGAGATATCCGGTCAGGCGTTATCTGCTTTGTTATAATATATGTGATTGTGTCTGTTCTTTTAAAATCTGGTACATTCTTTCTGAAACAGGCACGGGTACGCCAAGTCTTGCGGCTTCGCGCACAAGATAACCGCTGAAGGTTTCCAGCTCATTCGTCTTACCGGCCCGGACATCTCGCTGCAGGGAACTGGTGGCATTATCAGCATATTCGTAGTAGAAGCGGTGAATGATGGAGTCAATATGCTCCTGTGTAATATGGACATGTCTGGCAAGAGCCACCTGATAGGCTTCCTTTACCAGAGCTTCATATTCACCGGCTTTTACAGGATCGTTTCTGATCTGTCCGATGGTATTGTCGTAGCAGGCAGTTGTTACATTATAGGCGCAGTTGAGAATGTATTTTTTCCAGATAGCCTGTTCGATGTCTTCTGCTGCTTTACAGTCAATGTCTGCCCCTGCCAGAATGGATACGGCTTCATTTACAGCTTCTCTCTGTGCACAGTCCGCATCCCGGATACCCAGATAAAGCTGTGCAAAGCTGCCCTGCTGGGAGATGGAAAAGTCAGGATTTGCGAAGGCAATGATATAGATCAAGGAATCTATGACAGTACCTTTGGTCAGGATGGAGCGCACGCGGTCTCCGGGATCCACGCCGTTCATGACCGGAATGATCAGCGTGTGGTCTGATACAGCATGCTTCATGCTGCGGCATACTTCTTCAAGTGAATAATTTTTAACACAGACAAAGATACAGTCCTGTTCTTCCAGTTCTTCTACAGGGACAACATGTTCCGGAACGGCAGTGATTTTCCCGTGATAGTCACTGTGGAGAGTCAGACCATGTTTTTTAATAGATTCCAGGCGCTTTCCCCTTGCAGCAAATGTCACATGAGGGTAGCGGGAGGCAAGCATGCCGGCAAGATATCCTCCAACGCCGCCGATGCCGATGACGGCGATTTTTTTATTCTGCAGATTTACTGAATTTGAATTATGATTCACGCTCATTTATTTTTCCCCTGTCTATTGTAATTTTTGATAATGAAAAACTCCGAACCTGAGAAAAGTTCGGAGATATATTATGATGGAGCATATGAGATTCGAACTCCTGACCTTTTGCGTGCGAGGCGAACGCTCATCCCGGCTGAACTATGCTTCCTTGTAAAGTATTATAGCACCGTGGTAAAGAAAATCAATAAAAATATCACATGATGATGGGGCAAAAGGTATTTGCGTCTCTGATACAAGGATTTCTCCGCACTTTGTTATCCAGAAATACTAGTATAATCATATTAAAAGATTCAAAAAAGAATTACTGTGAACGAGATGATTTATCGGGACAACAGAAATTTGAAAATCATGGAGAAAAAATATGTGGTTTCGATGGTGATTTTGGCTTTTTATTGAAGCATCCGTGAAAAAAGAATATAATGAGGAGAATAGAATGGTTTATCAAAAGAAATTAGTCAGGAGAAATTGAGGATAATCCGATGTACGAATGGGAATCAAAATTTATTGAGGATGTTTTGAAAAGGGGCAGGATGCTCTTTTTAAATCATAAAGTTGCGGATCTGAAGGAAACAGAAAAAGGATTTACGGCGGCTGTTCTTACAAGAGAAAGGATAGAAGTGTCGGCAAGAAAGACGGATTCCGGAGTATGGCGTATGAGCTGCAGATGTCCGGCTTCCAGAGCCGGCAGAAACTGTGAGCATATGTCGGCTCTGATGTATGCGGTGGAAGCTTCGAAAGAGGCAAAAGAGAATGGCGTAAAGGATGAAGAACTCCTCGAAAAATGGAAGAAAATGGATGAGGAGCTCCGTCAGGAAGAAGCCCGGGCTGAAGAAGAAAAGAAGCAGAAGAAGCGCCAGAGGGAAGAACGAAAACGCCAGCAGGAAGAGCAGAAAAACCAGCAGGAAGAAAAGAAGCGCCAGAGGGAAGAACGAAAGCGCCAGCAGGAAGAACAGAAACGCCAGCGCGCGGAAAAACAGGCGGAGAAGCTGCGGCGTGAAGAAGAGAAAAAAGCCGAAGCAGAACGGAAAGAAAAAGAAGCGGAGGAAAAACGAAAGGAAGCTGAGGAACAGAAACGCCTGGAAGAGCAGCGCGCCGCCCGCAGACTTGCCCGGGAACAGAGAAAAGCAGAGCAGGCACGAAAGAAAGAAGAACAGAAACGTCTGGCAGAAGAGGCTGCCCGTATCGAATATGAGAAACGTGCAGCAGAGGAAGCACGCAGGGAAAAAATCCGTCAGGAAAAAGCGGAGGAAGCCCGCCGCCGTGCAGAAAAGCGGCAAAGAGAACTGGAAGAACAGGAACTGCGCAGAAAACAGGAGGAACAGCGCCGCATCGCAGAAGAAAAGAAACGTGCAGAAGAAGAGAAAAGGCGTATTGCCCGTGAAAAAAAGGAGAAAGAAGAGGAACTTCGATTGAAGGAAGAAATGAAGAAACGAGAACAGGAAAAACTGCTGGAAGAGGAGAACAGACGCCGGGAAGCGGAAAAGCGAAAAAACGATTATACGATTCTGGGTGGTTCCTGGGATGAGGATGGTGACCAGGAAGAGAATTCCGGTTTCGTGCATGCGGAGCAGAAACTGGTGGATTACCGGTATTTTAACGGTTCAGCGATCAGCAATTCTGTAAAAATATCCCCAAATATCACTGCAGAAGGAAAAAAATACTGCAGCCAGGGCAAAGTGACTCTGAAGAAAATCTGGTCCGGATTTGACGGGCGCAGTTCCGAGCGTAAAGGCCAGATGGACGCTTCCGGGTATGAGCAGAAACGGGAATTTCCCATAAGAATTTTGTTTAACAGAACGAAAGTCCTGTCCTTTCAGTGTCAGTGTAAAAACTGCCGCAATGATTATTATGCACTGTATGATCCGTCGAAAACGAAATGCCCTTATAAAGCAGGGGCATTGAGCATGCTGGAAAACTATCTGAAGGAGCATAATATTGGTGATGCAACAGATGCTGATGGCAACTGGCTGTTGTCTGCTTTTGAAACCAAGAGAACCAATACCGTGATGGCACATGCCGACGGGAAGGCAGAAAGTCTCCGGCTGGTACCGCGCCTGATCAGAAAAGACGGAACACTTACGGTTTCTTTCAAAGTGGGAGAAAGTAAATTATTTGTGATAAAAAAGCTGGATACATTTTGTGAGAATGTGAGAAATTCCAGCAACGATGTTTACGGCACCAGTACAGAATTCAATCATGCGCCGGAAAACTTTACAGACGAAGGAAGACGATGGATCCGTTTTATCAGTAAAATTGTCCGGGAGGAATCGGAATTTCAGCACAGACTGTATGCTTCCCGTTATTATTACGGAAGAGAGAAGGCAAGTGTAGGCTCTTCTCTTGAAGTGTATGGATGGAGGCTGGACGAATTTTATGAGAGTCTTGGAGACGGTGCAATTGAATTTGAGGATAAAGACAGCGGAATAAAGAAGCAGATGCTGACCTGTGCAGAAAATAATCCAAAGCTGTCCATACGGATATCGGAAGATATGATTCCGGGAAATCAGGAGTTTCACGGAATCAAAGTAGAAGGGCGCTTTCCGGAACTTTTTTACGGGACGGATGCCGCTTATTATATCAGTGATGGACATTTGAACAGAGCAGAACAGGCTTTCCTGGAAAAAGCAGAGCCTCTGGCAAATATGGCGGAAAATGACTGTTTTTCTTTCCATGTGGGCAGAAATCGGATTTCCGAGTTTTATCTCCGCGTTTTTCCACAGCTTCAGGAAATTGCGGAAATTAAAGAAACGCAGCCGGAGAAATTCCGGTCTTATGTGCTGCCGGAGGCCCATTATATTTTTTACCTGGATATGGTCGAGGAAGATGCCGTATGCAGAGTGTATGCGGTTTACGGTGACAGAGAGTGCTCGGTAGTGGAAGGCGTCGGACGGGGCAGAGCCGGAAATACAGAGCCTTTCCGGGATATGCACAAGGAAGAGGAAATCCTGTATTATGCCAATATGTGGTTCCCGGAAATTGTCTGGGAAGAGGACGAGCTCCGCTGCGGAAAAGACGAGGAAACCATTTACCGTCTGATGAAACAGGGAACAGAACATCTGATGGAACTTGGCGAGGTGCGGTGCACCAAACGGTTCCTTGGATATCACAGTGTGAATAAAGTAAAAGTATCGGTAGGTGTGTCCCTGTCATCCGGACTTCTGGAACTGAATGTTTCCACAGAAGATGTACCGGCGGCAGAACTTCTGGATATTCTGAAGAGCTACCGCAGAAAGCAGAAATACTATCGTCTGAAAAACGGCTCTTTTGTGGATCTGGAAGAGCCGTCTCTTGAGATGCTGGCGGAACTTACGGAAGCGATGAATCTCAAGGACAAAGATCTTCTGAAGGGAAAAATGAAGCTTCCGGTATACCGTACGCTGTATCTGGACAAGCTTCTGGAGGAACACGACAGTGTCATAAGCAGCCGTGACAGCCATTTCAAAGAAGTTGTAAAAGGCTTTAAAACCGTAAAAGATGCAGATTTTGAGGAACCGGCTTCTCTTTCCAGACAGATGCGCAGATATCAGAAAGACGGATATAAATGGCTGCGTACACTGGAAGCATGGCAGTTCGGAGGAATTCTTGCAGATGATATGGGGCTTGGAAAAACTCTTCAGGTGATCGCCGTCATGCTTGCTGCAAAGGAAGAAGGCAGAAAGGGTACTTCTCTGGTCGTGACTCCGGCATCACTGGTATTCAACTGGGGTGCAGAGTTCGAAAAGTTTGCTCCGCAGCTGAAATTTGCTCTGATTACCGGAAACCAGGAAGAAAGGCAGAAAAAGATCAATGATTATCAGCAGTATGATGTTCTGGTGACTTCCTATGATCTGCTGAAAAGAGATATTGCGTTCTATGAGGACAAGGAATTTTCCTATGAGGTCATAGACGAAGCGCAGTATATCAAAAATCATACAACAGCAGCCGCAAAAGCGGTCAAAGTAATCAAAAGCAGGACGCGTTACGCTCTGACAGGAACACCAATCGAAAACAGGCTGAGTGAACTGTGGAGTATTTTTGACTATCTGATGCCGGGATTCCTGTATGGATATGACGTATTCCGAAAAGAAATAGAAACCCCGATCGTCAGAAACAATGATGAAAAAGCCATGCAGCGGCTGCAGAAAATGACGGGACCGTTTATTCTGCGAAGGCTGAAAGAAAATGTTCTGAAGGATCTTCCGGAAAAACTGGAAGAGTACCGTTATGTCCGTCTGGGAGATACACAGCAAAAGCTTTATGACGGACAGGTGGTGCATATGAAAGAAATGCTTGCACGTCAGAATTCGGAAGATTTCAATAAAAATAAGCTGAAAGTACTGGCTGAGCTCACAAGGCTGCGTCAGATCTGCTGTGATCCGTCGCTTTGTTTTGAAAACTATAAAGGGGAAACCTCCAAACTGGAAGCATGTCTGGATCTGATTCAGAGTGCTATGGACGGCGGACACCGGATTCTGGTATTTTCTCAGTTTACTTCCATGCTGGAAATTCTTCAGAGAGAACTGAAAGGTCTGGATATTCCGTATTTCGTGATCACAGGAAGCACGTCCAAGGAGCAGAGACTGGAGCTGGTAAAAGAATTTAACGGAGGTGCTGTACCGGTATTTCTGATCTCGCTGAAAGCAGGAGGTGTGGGACTGAATCTGACAGGCGCAGATGTGGTCATTCATTATGATCCGTGGTGGAACCTTGCAGCACAGAATCAGGCAACAGACCGTGCGCACCGGATCGGACAGACGAAGAAGGTAATGGTTTATAAATTGATCGCCAGGCAGACCATCGAGGAAAAAATTCAGAAGCTGCAGGAAAAGAAGAAAGACCTGGCAGATCAGGTGATCAGCGGGGAAGGCGGAAATCTTGGCAGCATGAGCAAAGAAGAACTGATGGAGCTTTTGGAAGTGTGAGATTTTTTTGCACAATATGTATATTTTTCAGGAAAAAAATATCTTTGCACTGGATAATATAGCTAACGTGTGATATACTTAATGACGTATTAATTGCAGAACTTAGCTGCCTTCTTTTTCCTGTTTTTTCTTTAAAAAGTGCGGAGGGAGAAAGAACAGAAAAAGCAGACAGCGATAAGGTTTGTAAACCAATTTTATCAAGGAAGGTGAGCAATTGGAGAACTATACCAAGTATAAGCTGAAAGAGACAGACGAACTTGTGTCATTATTAGCCGGTAAGGACAACCTGTTCGTGATTGCCTGCAACAAATGCTTTAAGGAATTTGAAACGATTGACGAACCGGATTGCGGTGAGTTTGAGAAAATCGCCGCCGAACAGGGCAAAACGATCACCGGCAGTGCGAAATTTGATTTCCTGTGCAATAAGATGCACACCGGGAAGAAATTACAGGATCTGATTCCGGAAGGTACGGAGAACGTGGTTGTCATTTCCTGTGGTCTGGGAATTCAGACAGTTGCTGATCTGGCAGGCAAGCCTGTCATTGCTGCCAGCAATTCACTGAATTACAGAGGACATCACGGTATGGCTCTTACGAAGAAGAGCTGTGATGCATGTGCACAGTGTTATCTGAATATTACCGGCGGTATCTGTCCGATCGTAGACTGCTCCAAGAGTCTGGTGAATGGCCAGTGCGGCGGTGCGAAGAACGGCAAATGTGAAGTGGATGGCAAGAAAGACTGTGCATGGGAGAATATTTACAGAAGACTGGAAAAACAGGGACGTCTGGAAGAATTTTTACATCAGCCGGTACAGCTGCGTGATTATTCCAAGGTCAATGTGAAAGTGATCCAGGAATATGTGAATGCGATCCGTGACAACAGACTGGACGGCTATTACGGCGGCGTTCATCCTTCAGAACGCAAAGAATTCAGCGAGCATATCGCTCTGGAAAGATTCCCGGAACCGAAGACCGTTGTGATTTCCATGTCACAGCATCTGGGAGCTCCGGCCAATCCGATCGTTCAGGTTGGCGATACAGTTAAAGTCGGACAGAAGATTGGTGAAGCAGCAGGCTTTATCAGTGCTCCTGTTCATTCCAGCGTCAGCGGAACAGTCGTTGCAGTCGAGCCGCGTATGCATGCGACAAGAGGCAGCGAAGTGATGGCTGTGGTCATCGAATCAGATGGAAAAGATACTCTGCACGAATCTGTAAAACCGAATAAAGATCTTGACAGCCTTACACCGGATGAGATCATCGATATTGTCCGTGAGGCAGGAATCGTAGGTATGGGCGGTGCCGGATTCCCGACATGTGTCAAACTGAAACCCGCGAAGCCGGTAGATACCATTCTTCTGAACGGCTGCGAGTGTGAACCGCTTCTGACTGCAGACCACAGAGTACTTCTGGAATTTGCAGACGACATCATCTTTGGTCTCAGAGCAATCCTGAAGACCACAGGCGCAGAAAAAGGCCTGATCGTTATCGAAGATAACAAGCCGGATGCCATTGAACTGATGCGTGCAAAGGTTGCAGACATCGAAGATATGGATGTGGTTGAAGTAAGAACCAAATATCCGGAAGGTGCTGAGAAGACCCTGATCAAACGTGTCATGGGAAGACAGGTACCGCGCGGCGGTCTGCCTGCAGATGTAGGTGTGATCGTGGATAATATCAGTACGGTCAAGGCTATTTCCGATGCAATCCAGACAGGTATGCCTCTGATCGAGCGTGTGGCAACCGTAACCGGTGAGAAGATTAAGAAACCGGGCAACTTCATCGTGAAGATCGGTACCAGCGTAAAAGAACTGATCGACTACTGCGGCGGTGTAACGGATGATGATGTGATGATCAAGATGGGCGGACCTATGATGGGATTTGCTCTCTCAGATCTGAATGTTCCAATGATGAAAGGTTCCAATGGTATTATTGCCATTGATACAGATCAGACCAAAGAACAGCCGTGTATCAAATGCGGACGCTGTGTGGATGTCTGTCCGATGGAACTTTCTCCGCTGTACTTTGCGAAATATGCGGATGAGAAGAACTGGATGGGCATGAAAGAGATGAATGTCATGGATTGTGTGGAATGCCGGTCCTGTGAATTTATCTGTTCCTCCAAGATTCCGCTTGTAACAAAGATCAAAGCAGGTAAGAATGCAATAAGGGAGATGAAGTGATATGTTAATTACCGATTTAAAAGCCAAGGAAACTATCGTATCACTGGTGGGCGACAAAAAAGCTTTCATCATTAACTGCCAGGGATGCAAGGAAGTTCATTTCCCGGAAAAGGAAGCTGCAGAGCTTCAGAAAGAATTAGCTGCTGACGGGAAAGTAACTGGAATTATTACAACAGATTATATCTGCAATACGGAAAATCTGGAGCTTCGTCTTCAGAAACATATGAGTGAGATCGAGGCTGCCGATGTTATCCTGGTATTCTCCTGTGGAGTTGGTGTACAGACGGTTGCTGAGAGATTTGAAGACAAAAAAGTATGTGCAGCATGTGATACATATCCTCTGCCGGGCTTCCAGGGTGTGACACCGCTGGAATATGACTGCGACCAGTGCGGAGAGTGCTATCTGAACCTGACCGGCGGAATCTGCCCGATCACCGCATGTTCCAAGAGTCTGGTGAATGGCCAGTGCGGCGGTTCCAAGAACGGCAAATGTGAAGTGGACAGCAACATGGAATGCGGATGGGAACGCATTTACAGACGCCTGGAACAGATCGGACGTCTGGATCTGATCAAATGTCCGACACAGCTGCGTAATTTTGCAACAGATGCTGAGGTATCGAAATAATATGTCTGTTGATACAGACAGTACAAGGAAACTGTTAAGTACATGTAACTATTCAGCAGGCAGTATCGTGAAGCGGACATGATATCCCTGACTGGGATCTGTATCGCCAAGCGGTAATTATGAAGTTACTGAATAATTACAAATTTATAATGATTAGGAGCAATGTATAATGAAAATTACAGAAGCATTTGAACGTGGTGAATTTGTAGTTACTGCGGAAGTGGGACCGCCAAAAGGATTTCATATTGAACATATGCTGGAAGAAGCAAAGACTTATCTGAGCGGCATTACGGCAGTGAATGTAACAGATAATCAGTCTTCTGTTATGCGTCTTGGTTCTCTGGCTACCTGCAAGGCTCTGAAAGATGAAGGGTTGACCCCTATTTTCCAGATGACCTGCCGTGACAGGAACCGTATCGCTCTGGAGTCCGATCTTTTAAGTGCAGCAATGTTCGGAATCGAAAACCTGCTGCTTTTAACAGGTGACCACACCAAACTTGGTGACCATCCACAGGCAAAACCGGTATTTGACCTGGATTCCGTATCCCTGATCCATGCAGTAAAACAGCTGGAAGCAGGTGTAGACCTTGGCGGAAATGAACTGGTTGGTGAGCCGCCGAAATTTGCAAAAGGTGCAGTTGTATCTCCATGCAGCGATTCCGTTGACGCACAGCTTGCAAAAATGGAAAGAAAAGTTGCAGCAGGATGTGATTATTTCCAGACACAGGCAGTTTATGAGCCTGAGAAATTTATCCAGTTTATGGAAAAAGCAAAACAGTTCGGAAAACCTGTTCAGCTTGGTATCGTAATTCCGAAGTCTGTTGGAATGTGCAGATACATGAACGCAAATGTTGCAGGTATCCATATTCCGGAAGAAATGATCGATGAACTGAAGGCAGACAAAGAAAAGACCAAAGCCGGTATCACCGGTGTGGAAATTGCCGCACGTATCATTAGAGAATGTAAACCATATTGCCAGGGTGTACATATTATGGCAATGGGCTGGGAGTCCAAAGTACCGTCTCTTCTTGAGCAGGCTGGACTCGCATAATTCTTTATCAGAAATAAGACGGGAGGGGAGTTGTCGTATTGCGGCAGCTCCCTTTCATAATATATCGTTTGCGAAATTTTATATCGGAAAAGAACAGGAGGAATCATCATGGCGACATATTATGCAGCAACATCAGGGGAGATCAGTGAACGGGAGCGGCTTCACATGAATCTTGTGCGGAGTCTTGCCGGAGAGTGCATGACTCTTCTGGAGAATGATGGCACTCTGCCGTTGAAGAAAACAGGAAAGATTGCGTTATATGGAAATGGTGCGCGTCATACTGTAAAGGGCGGAACCGGCTCCGGCGATGTAAATACCCGGAGTGTGGCAACCATTGAAGAAGGCCTGGAAGATGCCGGATTTGAAATTACGACGAAAGAATGGCTGGCAAAATATGACCAGGTGTTTGCAGATGCCAAAGCTGCATACGGGAAAATGATCAGTGAAATTGCAGAAGAGAAAAATCTTCCGGAATTTGTTGTTACTTTTTCCTATGGTTTTTCAGAACCGGCAGCGCCTCTTGTGACAGAGAATGATGTAAAGGCTTCTGCAGCGGATACCGCAATTTATGTGATTGCAAGAAATTCCGGTGAAGGATGTGACCGTTTTCATAAAGAAGGTGACTATCTTTTAAACGAACAGGAAGCAGCAAATATCCGGTTTCTGGCAGAACATTATGAAAAAACAATCGTAGTCCTGAATGTGGCTAATGTGATCGATACAGAGGTGCTGAAAACAACAGAAGGACTGAATGCAGTACTCCTTGCCGGACAGGCGGGAAACATCGGCGGTTATGCTGTGGCAGATGTACTTCTTGGAAAGACCATTCCGTCCGGTAAGCTGACGGATACCTGGGCAAAAAAATATGAAGATTATCCGTCTTCTGAAAATTTCAGCCACAACAATGGCGATGTGAATGACGAGTATTATACAGAAGGAATTTATGTAGGCTATCGTTATTTTGACACATTTAATGTGACACCGTCTTACTGTTTTGGGTATGGAAAAACCTACACAGAATTTTCCATGGCTGTATCTGATGTAAAAGCAAATGAAGAGACTGTGGATGTTACGGTAAAGGTTACCAATACCGGTTCGGAATATGCAGGCAAAGAAGTGGTTCAGGTTTACTATTCCGCACCGGACGGACATATTGAGAAACCGTACCAGGAACTGGCCGGCTTTGGAAAAACAAAGCTTCTGAATCCGGGAGAGTCTCAGGAACTTACGGTTTCTTTCAAAACCACATCCATGGCATCTTACTGTGAGGAATGTGCCGCATGGATGCTGGAGGGAGGCACTTATTATATCCGTGTAGGAAACAGCTCCAGGAATACAGCTGTGGCAGCAGCCTTAGAGTTGGATAAACCGGTAGTGGTTTCTCAGCTGGAGAATATGTTTGCAGATACGGAGAAGCTGAAAGAAATTACAAGAGCAGGTGTGGCTCCGTACAGCTATGAAACAGAGGAAAGCGAAAAAGCTGCCGCAAAAGTCTTAGTGCTGGATGCAGATGCTTTTGTGACAGAGGTTGTGGAATATCACGGAGAGCCGGATGCACTGCCGGTGTATCAGGAAATCGAAAAACTGACCATGGCAGATGTAAAGGCCGGAAAGGCAACGCTGAAAGATCTGGTTTCTCAGCTTACAGCAGAAGAAATGGCAAATGTCTGCAATGGTACGGCTGAACTGGGTGTTGCCGGCGGTTCCTTTATTGGAAATGCTTCGAATCTGGCACCTGGAGCAGCAGGAGATACCACATCGATTCTTGCAGACCGCGGCATTGACAATATGATCATGGCAGACGGACCTGCAGGACTTCGTCTTGTTCCGCATTTTGTTGTGGATAAAGATGGGAACCGGATGGATACCGGTGCATTTTCTGATTTTAACCTGGATTCTCCGCTGGAAATCCCGGAGGGCGGAAAGGAATATTTCCAGTATTGTACAGCAATTCCGGTTGCCACACTTCTGGCACAGTCCTGGGATATGGAGCTTGTGGAGAAATGCGGTGATATCGTAGGACGTGAAATGGAAGAATTCCATATCACTTTATGGCTGGCACCTGGAATGAATATCCACAGAAATCCTCTTTGCGGAAGAAACTTTGAATACTATTCCGAAGATCCGCTCCTGACAGGAATGTGCGCAGCTGCAGATACCAAAGGTGTGCAGTCTCACGCAGGAATAGGAACGACGATTAAGCATTTTGCCGCGAACAGCCAGGAAGATAACCGTATGTTTAACAATGCGCATATCAGTGAACGGGCACTTCGTGAAATTTACCTGAAAGGCTTTGAGATTGCGGTAAAGACTTCTCAGCCTATGAGTATTATGACTTCCTATAACCTGATCAACGGAACACATGCAGCGAACCATCATGACCTGCTGACTTCAGTGGCAAGAGATGAGTGGGGGTTTGCAGGACTTGTGATGACGGACTGGGGAACCTCCGAGGCACTTGGATTTATGTTCAGCTTTAACGGGGAACTGAAGTACAGCCATTCCGAACCGGAGGGATGTATCACAGCCGGAAATGATCTTCAGATGCCCGGCTGCCGGAAGAATGTGGAAGCAATCCTAAAAGGCGTGGAATCCGGACAGATCCCGCTTGGTGTTCTTCAGGAATGTGCGTATCGCATCCTGAATATCGAAAAACAGTCATTAAACTACGACGACTGCAGACCATATGCAGAGCAGTTCGGTGAACTTCCGTGGGTGGTGAGAGTAAAATAAGAAATAGAAAGACATTGCATATATCCGAAAACGAAGAGATACAGGGCCTTTATCGGCTGAAATAAAGAAAAATTATCAGAAATCAGCAAAATCAACAAACCCTATTGAAATCAATACTTCAATGAGTTATAATGTCAGACAATAAAAGAAAATTCTTCGGGGCAGGGTGACTGATTATTGTATGATCGGAATTCCCTACCGGCGGTATAGTCCGCGAGCTGCTTTTGCGGTTGATCTGGTGAGATTCCAGAACCGACAGTATAGTCTGGATGAGAGAAGAACACGCGTTATTTTTAAACGTGCTCAGCACCCCGGAATTTCATTTCCGGGGTTTTTTATATTACAGGAAAGTGCTCCGCATTTTCCTGTAATATAAAAAAGCCCTCCGGGCGGGATCGCATCAAAGAATAAAAATAATTCTATGATATCAAAAAGCCCTTCGGGCAGGATTCTTTCTTGGGGATTTTCTTTTACGGACGGACGCAGAAAATAAGAGACCTGGGTTCGTAAAGAAATATTTCTAAAAAAGGAGAGAGAAAGTATGAGTGAACAGGTATTAAGAAATGGAAATGTAATGGAAAGAAGCCGTACGAGGACGATTGCCCAGATTGCAATGCTGGGAGCAGTCGCAGGAGTATTGATGAATCTGGAGTTTCCACTTCCCTTCCTGGCACCATCCTTCTATCAGTTGGATTTTTCAGAAATCCCGGCTTTGCTGGCAGCCTTTGCCATGGGACCGGTGGCAGGCATCCTGACAGAACTGGTGAAGATTCTGGTGCATCTGGTAACGAAGGGAACCATGACAGCAGGTGTTGGTGATGTGGCAAACTTTATCTTTGGATGTGCCTATGTGGTACCCGCAGGACTGATCTATCGTTTTCGTCATGTGAAGAGCAGAAAACATGCGGTTCTGGGAATGGCGGCAGGTACTGTTCTGACAACGATGGCGGCGTGTTTTATGAATGCATTTGTCCTTCTTCCGGCTTATGGAAAAGCATTCGGAATGCCGGTGGAAGCATTTATTGAAATGGGTGCGGCAGTTCACAGTTCTGTAAACAACCTTCTGGGCTTTGTAGTCATGATCATTGTGCCGTTTAATCTGTTTAAATATACTCTGGTTTCCATTATTGTGTTCTTTATCTACAAGAGAATCCGTGTGGTATTAAAAGGCGACTGATTGGGAAATCGGCAATTTAGAGCGTGTTTGAAAATTCATTCCCGGCATCTGCACGCCCCACTTTGCGGGAAATTTGTCTCGCATTCGGTCAACATAGCCCGCTATGCCTCCCTCATTTGAGTCAAATTCCCCACAAATTGTGACGCACATCTGTCGGAAAGCAATTTTCAAACACGCTCTAGCAGATGAGAGCAGAGAATATAAGAACATACAGGGAAAATAAGAAAAAACAAAAGATAAAATAAAAGAATGAGTCCGGTTTATGTCAGGTGAGACATAAGCCGGATTTTTCTATACTATGGTCCTATGCGTTATGGACAAAATGGAGCTGGATTGTTTGGAAAGTATGTCAAGCAGTTTTCCTGTACTATCAAGAACAGTTTTCCTGTATTATCAGGGTCTGGTCTTTTGTTGACAAAATAAAGATAATGCTGCAAAATAATGAGAAGAGCCGCCGGATTAAAGCGGTATGTACTGGCACAGTTATTTACGGATTGCTGTACGAATGTATTGAGAGGAGAAGGAAATGATGGGCAGAAGCAGAATTCAGAAAGTAGAAGATGCAATCGTGTATCTTCCGCAGGTGACCTCCATGGGTGTCATTGGAGATCCCGGATGTGAAGGTCTTGGAACATACAATATGAAGGTATATGCAGGTGCACTGGAAAAGAGTGCTGAAGACGATATTACTCTGATTGCAGGTGATCTGGTTCCGATCGGAAATCAGCATTATTATGAGGAAATCAGTGATCTGACGGAAATTATTGCGCATAACGATGTTTATGTGCTGCGTGGAAATCATGATACCGGTGATTATCAGGAGTATTTTGGAAGAAAGAATTACGCACTGATCGCCAGAGATTTTGCGGTTGTTGTGCTGGATAATGCGATGCGGACTTTTGAACAGGAAGGTCTGGATCTGCTGAAGCAGGTACTTGCTATGGAAGATGTCCGTCAGGTGATCATTACATTTCACATTCCGGTGCCGAATCATTTTATCCGTAATTCTGTTTCGGAAGAAGAGTTCACGCGTCTTAAGGAAGCCTATGGGCCGTGGAAAAACAAAGTAAAATATCTGTTGTGCGGTCATGTGCATTCCAGATTTGAAGATGTGACAGACGGAATTCCTCTTATCTGCACAGGCGGTGGCGGAGCGCTGATTGAAGATGTGTCTGAGGATATTCGTGCCAGTGATGTAGAACATCATATGGTTCATTTTTATATGGAAGAAGGGACCCTTTGCTACCGGTTTGAGAATCTTGCAGAGAACAGTTATGACAGAGAGCGGAAGATTCCGGTTCTGAAGGAAAATCTGGAGAAAACCGTGGCAGGAGAGCTGCTTGCACATCTGAAATATCTGATGTTTGCAGACCGTGCCAAAAGAAGAGGACTGAACAGGATTGCCAATCTTTTTGAAGCTCTGGCAGCATCCGAATATCATCATGCCAGAAATTTTTATTCGGTTATTGAAAATCCGGCGCCTTTCCGGGGATCTGTAAAGACATTTGTACCGGGAGAAGAGTTTGAATATCAGCACAGTTATCGAATGCTGGAAGAATATGCAAAGGAAAAAGCGGCGCCTCTGACCGGACAGGCTTTTGCAGGTGCGGCAGCAGCAGAGAAAGTACATGCCGGTCTTCTTGAGGAAGCGTCTGCCATGGAGCATTTTGAAAAAGATACGATTTATGTATGTCCGATCTGCGGTTATGTAATGGCAGGGGAATATATCCCGGAGCGGTGTCCGGTATGCGGCGGACCGAAGAGACAATATGAAGTATTTCAGGCCGGACAGGAATGAGAAAGGGGAAAATATTATGGGAAAAATACATCATGTAGAGAAGCTTACCGATAACCGGTTTGTGAATTTGTATCATGTAGATGCGACCAGTGTTCACGATACTCCGGTTTCATATTATGTGGCATCCCGTGCCGAAAAAATTGAAGATATGAAGCTGAACACCAGAAAAAATACTCCGGATGGCGTGATTATTTACAGTATTTACGGCGAAAAGAGAGATAAAGTAGTGTTGATCCGTCAGTATCGCTACACGATCGGGGATTATATTTATGAATTTCCGGCAGGACTTGTGGAGCCGGGAGAAGATTTTCACGAAGGAGCGGTCCGTGAGCTGTATGAGGAAACAGGACTTCAGCTTACAACGCTGAAAGTGGACGAAGCTTATGAAAAACCATACTTTACTACGATCGGTATGACCGATGAATCCTGTGCAACGGTTTACGGTTATGCCAGTGGAGAAATCAGTGCGGCAGCTCAGGAAGATACAGAAGAAATTGAAGTCGTCATTGCAGACCGCGAAGAAGTGAAACGCATTCTGAAAGAAGAAAACGTAGCAATCATGTGTGCATATATGCTGATGCATTTTCTGGAGGATGACGAACCGTTTGCGTTTCTTAAGAAATGATTGGGAACAACGTTTAAAGAACATTGGTGCCTGACACAAAAAAGCAGGTATAAAATGGATGAAAATTTCCTGTAAAAAGATAAACAATCTTCAAACTAAACATAAACTAAACAGAAAGTGATTTTCAGGAGGCAGTCTATGGATGACCAGAAGCTTGATAATCTTTTGAATCTTGCTATGGATGCAACTCCACAGGAACGGGAAAAATCGGAAAATCTAAATGTGGGATTTGATGCAACAAGCAGGCTGTGGGATGTAATTGTGAAATACAGCGGGTCGGAATCGGGACTTTACGGACCGGGAATCTCGGTTGTTCCTCTCCTTGGCGGTTATGCAGTAGTAACTTTGCCTGAATCGGAAATTAATGCATATTCTTCCAGAACCCAGGTGGAATTTATAGAAAAGCCAAAAAGAATGTATTTCGAAGATTTTCAGGCAAATCAGGCAAGCTGCATTACTTCTGTTCAGGGCAGCGGAGTCATTCCGGGAGTAGGAGGACGGGGGCTGACCGGAAAAGGGATTCTTGTCGGAGTTGTTGATTCAGGTGTTGATTATTATCATCCGGATTTTCGTAATGCAGACGGGACAACTCGGATTATAAAACTGTGGGATCAGAGTATTTCCGGAAATCCTCCGGCAGGATATGTTATGGGAACTGAATATACAGAAGAGGAAATTAATGAGGCGCTGACCCTTCCGGAGCAGGAAGGACGGCGCCTTGTGCCGTCTGTGGATTTCAGCAGACACGGAACTTCTGTCCTTGGAATTGCGGCAGGGAATGGCCGCGCTTCGGGCGGCGTGAACAGGGGAGTTGCTTATGAGAGTGATCTTCTGGTGGTGAAGCTTGGGATTTCAAGGGAAGGTTCTTTCCCCAGGACTACGGAACTGATTCAGGGAATTGATTATCTGGTACGGCAGTCCCTGGAAATGGGCAGGCCTATGGTGATTAATTTGAGTTTCGGGAATAATTACGGATCACACCGCGGCGATTCCCTTCTGGAAACGTATATTGATTCAGTTGCCAATATGGGACGGCTGGTGATCTGCACGGGAACGGGAAACAATGGAAATGACAACCTTCACACAGATGGACAGGTGATGGATCGGGAAATAAAAGAAGTAGAGCTCGGTGTGAGTCCCTATGAGCCTGCTTTGAATCTACAGTTATGGAAAGCTTATGCAGACGAGATGAAAATTTATCTGGAGCATCCGTCAGGGGCCAGAATCGGACCGCTTTATGAGGAACTGGGACCGCAGAGATATCGTCTGGGAGAAACGGAAATTCTTATTTATTATGGCAAACCGGGACCTTTCCAGATTACACAGGAGATCTATTTTGATTTTCTTCCACGGGGCAATTATGTGGACAGTGGTGTATGGAAATTTATTTTGCATGGAAGAAATATCCGGGAGGGAGAATATTATATGTGGCTGCCGGGAGGCGGTGTGCTGAACCCGAACACAGGATTTTTTCTTCCTGTAGCACAGGGAACCCTGACGATTCCGTCAACAGCTTCCCGTGCAATCACAGTGGGAGCCTATGATTCCAGGCTGAATACTTATGCGGATTTTTCCGGAAGAGGAAGCGTCAGCCTGGTTTACCGCAAACCGGATCTTGCAGCTCCCGGTGTGAATATCACGGCACCGGTTCCGGGCGGAGGCTATGCATCCGTGACCGGAACATCCTTTGCCGCACCATTTGTCAGCGGGGCCGCAGCTCTTCTGATGGAATGGGGAATCGTCAGAGGAAATGATCCGTTTCTGTATGGTGCTGATATAATAGGACTAAGTTAGAAAACCTTGAAAATAAGGGATTCTGCTTAGTTCATTTTTCATTTCAACGGGTTTTCAATACCTGAAAATAAGAAAAGTAACGTTACAAAAAATTATACCATGAATATTCCGGAATTGAAAGGAAAATTGTGTTGTCAGTTAGTCTTTTATAGCTATCTGACAACACAAGTCTATGAGAGGAGGACATGCTATGGAAGCATATACAGCGAAAGGTGCAAATACAAAGAAAGCTACTCGCACAATTACTTTTAGAAACAAGGAACACGAAAAATTTTATTCAGAATATCTTCCAAAATGCAGATACCAGGATGTGTATCACAAGGCATTGGTATATTGTCTTGGAATTGACAGGGATACGAGGAGAAATGCAAAAAGGATTTACGACTTTAAAACAGGCTGTGTGAAAACAGAGTGCCTGCATGAAGGTTGGCAGACAAGCGGCAGTTTGAAGGTTGTCCGAATGGCATTTAACCTTTATTGCAATGGAACACCAAGTGTTTCTGATTATTCTGATCCGGAAGAGCAAATTAGTGAATGCAGATGCTATACAGTGGAAGATTTGTTCTGCTGTTGCTATGCAAGATATTTTTGGGAAGCAGTCAAAATCCGTTATCCGAGTGAGTGCTTCTATGTAGACTGGGAGGATCTGTATGCTGAAGATTAGGATTCAAGGGACGTTAAAAGATATCAGATGGTTCAGAAGGATTTTAGAGCAGCACAGGGATGTGAAGGTACTGCAGGTGTCTGATCCATTCACAAATAAAGGAACTAATAGATATTTTCGTGTGTATGCAGAAGTAGAAAAGGAAGATAAGTAAGGCAGGGAGGAAAGTATATGTGCAGAGTGTTAGCTGTATCTAACCAGAAAGGCGGAGTCGGAAAGACCACTACGTGTGTGAATTTAGGTATTGGATTAGCAAGAGAAGGAAAAAAAGTGCTTCTTGTGGAGGCAGATGCCCAGGGAAGTATGGCAGTCAGCTTGGGAATTGCAGAACCGGATGAACTGGATGTTACTTTGGTTAATATATTGGAAAAAGTGATCAATGACGAAGAGGTGGAAGCCGGTGAAGGTATTATCCATCATGAAGAAGGAATTGATTTTATTCCAGCCAATATTGAGCTGGCCGGACTCGAAACTTCTTTAGTGAATGTAATGAGTCGGGAAATGGTTTTACGGCAGTATCTGGACAAGATTAAAGACCAGTACCAATATATAATAATTGATTGTATGCCCTCCCTGGGTATGATTACGATCAATGCCCTGGTGGCTGCAGACTATGTGCTGATTCCGGTTGAAGCGGCTTACCTTCCGGTCAAGGGGCTTCAGCAGTTGATAAAAACAATCGGTAAGGTACACAGAAAGTTGAATCCGTCTCTTTCTATCATGGGCATCCTTCTTACAAAAGTTGACCGAAGGACAAACTTTGCACGGGATATTTCTGAGCAGATCAGGAAAGTTTATGGAGATAAAATACATATTTTCTCAAATTGCATTCCTATGTCGGTGAGAGCGGCAGAGACTTCAGCAGAAGGAAAAAGTATTTATCTGCATGATCCAAAGGGAATTGTAATAAGACTGATATTAACAAGACTGAATATAGTGATACTGACAGCAGTTATACGGATTATAATGAGACAGTCTTATCTGATCCAATCTTATCAGGGAACAGGATGGCAGCTGCCCAAAAGGATGTGATTGGAGAGATGGAGGCGTACCGGGAGATCATACGGGAACATATTGAGTACCAGGCCCATAACGGGGCAGAGGTTGACGAGCTGGTGGAGCTTATTGTGGAAGTCATGATGATGCCGGATGATGCATCCATAAAGATTGCAGGAGTTGACAAACCGGCAGCCCTTGTGAAAAACCGGTTTATGAAGCTGTCATATTCGCACATAGAGTATGTGCTGTTCTGCCTGCAGAAGAACACAACAAAGGTGGGAAACATAAAATCATATCTGTTGACGACGCTCTATAATGCGACAATGACGATCAATAATTATTATCATGCGGAGGTCAACCATGGTATGTACGGAGGTGGATGAAATGAGGATCAGTGATTTTTTTAAAAAAGCAGTATTCCCGGTTATAGCAGCAGCTTTTTTATTCACACTGTTTTATCCGTTGTGTGTGGATAACGGAGCATGCGATTATCTGAAATTGTGGATATTGGCAGGGATTCCTTTTGGTATCCACCGGATGTTCCTGTGGGTGATTCCTAGAGGATTTGATATTGGTGGAACGTTAGGAATTCTGGTAATCAACTTATTTGTGGGAGGAGTTATTGGCGGTATGATATTGACATGTCGTTTGGCGCTTGCAGTTCTTTATCTGGTGAAGGGAGTTGCTGGTTGTATTTTGTGGATGGTAAGAAAATGCCATGCCTGACAGCGTTGAAGATAAGGTGATGGATTGATAGATATGAGAAAAATGAATAGAAGTATGTAAAGCAGCTAAGTCCCGGATTTGGCTGCTTTTTATTTTAGGGCAGAGACTTTGCGACATCATGTCATAAAGTGGTGAGACAAATCTTTTCGGAAGGGGGAACCGTGTTGGGCAACCGTGCAATATCGCAGGAGCTGATTGACCTGGGAGAACGTATCAGGAGACGGAGGCAGGAACTTCAATGGTCACAGGAAAAACTCGCAGAAATAGCAGGTATTAGCCTGAACACGGTCAGCCGTGTAGAAGGTGGGCAGAGCGATATGTCGATTGAAGTTTTTCGGAAGATTGTCGGTGCATTAGGCACAAATGCAAGTGAGGTATTGGGTGACGCAGAGCCTGTGGAGAATGGAAAACTCCATAGGCTCTTATACCGTATCCAGCATTTGGACTTAGACAGCCAGAAGATTGTGATACAGACAGTGGAAACACTGGTTGATGGTTTATACCAATGCAGAAAATAATAAATTCCTATTTCCTGGGGTATTTATTTCCCATCCAATGGTAAAGCAAAATAGCTTATAGACTGTTATATTTGATGCATCATACTGCTGAAACAGCAAGAATATGGAAGGGGTGGAATAGATGGCGGATGAAGATGTTTGGCGTAACCGGCAAATGTGTCCATATGATGCGATGGGCGATTATTCGGTTTTTTTGAAAAAAGAAGATAGCATTGAACCAAAGACGGCAACTAAGCAGGATTCGCCGGAAAAAGACAAAGAATAGACAGGACATTAATTTGATGGGCAATATAACAGGCTTCAGGCCCCCATAAAAAAAACGGGTGTGCCGGAAGCTGCTTTTTATTGCCTTTTTTGGTGTTCAGGATCCAGTGGTAATGCAGTATGGACACCCGCAGCTTTTAGGCAGAAGGGTGGTGTCAATGCTGACATTACAGGAATTAAAGCGGGTGACGGAGATGCCAGAGGAAAAGAAAAAAGCACCTACCGCCAAAAGTCTGCAGGACGGAGGAAAAAAAGTAGTATGGAGAAAAATAGACCGTGATACAGAATTGTCTGTATATATGAATGGTTATGCGGTTTACAGAATTGGGAACCGGAATACGGTTTTTTCGATTCATACCTGCGGAGATTACCAGTACAACATGGAAGCAGGGACTGTTCTAATTAAGAAAACTGTTTTTGATATGCAGGAATGGCATATACGATTGATGTTGGAAGGAGAAGACAGGCTTTTACGCAATATGGATGCACAGGAGCGTGAAAAAAATATTTCTTATCATGCAATATCAGAGGAATGGCTGGCGATCGCTGATATGAAGCCGTCCCCAATGGAACAGATCATCCGTAGGGAAAGCATAGACGAATTGTTAAGCCAGCTGACAGAGCGGCAGTATATCGTTGTATGCCAGTATTTTTTCAACCAGAAAACACAAAAGCAGATTTCAGAAGAGCTTGGAGTTACTCCTTCGGCTGTATCGAGGATATTGTATCATTCGATCCAAAAGATGCGGTCAGGGAGTGCATTGAGATACATGGGGATGGAGACAATGAGACAGGAAAAAGGAAGGAGTTTTTATGCGGGGCAGGAAACCAAAGGAAAGGAAAAGCTATGTATTGCGTGGAAATGATGGGACTCTTGTGGAAGTTACCAGAGAAGTGTATCTGGAGTGGTATCAGTCAAGGCGCAGGGAGCGGTATCAGGACGAAAAAAAGAAAAAGTACGGCGTATGCAGTCTGGATGGGATGGAAGAAAAAGGCTGTTGTTCTTATGAACCAGAGGTTTCATTGGAACAAACCGCTATTAAAAATATTTTTGTAGAGAAAATCCGGATGGCTTTGGATGAGCTACCAGAAGATGAAGCCTATTTGATTTATTTACTGTTTTTTGAGGAAATATCAGTAAAGGAGGCGGCACAGATTTGTGGGTGCAGCCGCAAAACGGTTCAGAACAGACGCAGCCGTATCTTATCGAAGCTTCGACTCATGATGGAATCCTTTGGGATGGAAGGGGATAGCTTGTAATTGACCAGAGAAAGCAGGGGTTTTATCCCCTGCTTTTAGAAAAGGTGCATGTACATGTCTGAAGGGTGCAGTCTTAGATTAGTCCAATCTCACACTCATTCTATGTTATACGATAAGAGTAATTCTGGGGAATGTTCTCTGTTTTCGGGGAGATGGATTTCTAGCTCACTTTTTTACTTTAAAGTATTAAATATTGATGTCGCAACCAAGTTATCTAGTTTTTTACGATGTTCTTG
The DNA here is from genome assembly GCA_945864225.1 of uncultured Blautia sp. Lineage (GTDB taxonomy): Bacteria > Bacillota > Clostridia > Lachnospirales > Lachnospiraceae > Blautia_A. The sequence continues at coordinate 85,906 of CAMBAL010000003.1, forward strand.
TGAAACGGGGAATTCATCATAATTGGCAACGGCGTATTGAACGAAATTTATTATACCATATGCTGCCCGCTGTGTACGGTCTCTTTGATAATCGTCACTATTATACGGGGATAATATTGCTTCAACAATTGCGTCTATTGTATTTTCATTTTCACCAATAACACTATAACTATGTTCTTTACATATTTCAGATAGAATGGTTGCCTGTGTATATTGTGTATGAGCCATAGTAATTTGTAATCTTTCGTTTTGTGTTGCTTCATACTTATTTTCAATTATTGTTTTGGAAATAATAGCAAGTTCCAATGCATCAGCTAAATATTTCATTTTTTCATCGCTATTTTTCAAAAAGTATGCATAATTCAAATAACATTTAGCCTTTTGATGTAAAAAATGAAAATCTTTTGCCAATAATTCATGTAGTGAGGTGTATAC